>NZ_JBHMQU010000060.1:0-692 GCF_042435015.1 Paracoccus panacisoli
CCGCGCGCGCCCCGGCGCGTCCGGCGGCGCCGCGCAGCGAGAGTGCCCCGGCCAGCGCGCCGGCCACCTCCCCGGCGGTGCTGCGCCCGCGGCCGCGTCCCGAGGAAGGTTCGGCCGACGAATCCGTCACCGCGGCCGAAATGACCGCGGCCGAGGCCCGGGCCGCCGATGCGTGGCTCGCCGACCTCTACCGCACCCATCCGACCCTGCCGCGGCTGGCCGGCGTGGCCCCGCGCGACGGGTCCGAGCCGCGCTATGCCGAGTCGCGCCCCTCGCGGCGGCCGGCCGGGTCTAGCTCGGCGGTCGATGCGGCGGTCAAGGCCGCCGTGGACGACGAGCTGCTGAAGAAGAAGAAAAAGGCCCCCGCGGCCAAGGCCGACGCCCCCGCGTCCCGCCCCGCCGCGCGCGCCAAGGCCGATGCCCCGGCCGCGGCCAAGCCCGCTGCCGACAAGGCCGCGCCCGCGAAGTCGTCGAAGACCGCGACCAAATCCGCCCCGGCGGACGACGATCGCCCGGCCAGCCGTCCGTCGCGCAAGCAGGCCGCGGGCAAGGGTTCGGCCGCCGCGGTCGAAAGCGCCATCGCCGAGGCGGTCGGCAAGTCGGGGGCCACCCCCGGCGCGGTCGCGCTGAGCACGCCCAAGTCGCTGCTGCCCCCGCACAAGCCGGCCCGCAAGTCGGCGCCGTCGGCCGCC
>NZ_JBHMQU010000061.1:0-9561 GCF_042435015.1 Paracoccus panacisoli
ATCCATAGTGGACACTATCGATCACTCTCTTACCGTGGCAGAGCAGTCACGCCGGACGGATACAGCGGCGGCGAGCGGGGGAGCCGATTTTCTGACGATGCCCTTGGGTATCGGCTGAAAATTGGGGGGACCGTGAAGTCCTTGACGCCGGAGTGGCTGGTGCATGATCCGAAGTCAGAGAGAGAAGAGCCCGCGGCCCCGACCAGGGGCCGCGACAATATTCGGTGGAACCGAAGGGGAGGTTTGGAGGGGTTTCCCCTCCATGGGTGGGGGAGTTTGAGGGGGCGGGGCTTTGCCCTGCACCTTCATGGGGTGAGTTTGAGAGGGGCGGCTTGCCCCCCTTTCATAAGCCCTGCCGAGCGGTCGATCCGGTCGGTATGGCTATTACGACAGGGGAAAAGGTGGCGAGCGGCTTCCGCCGCCCGCCACCTCGCTATCGGTATCGGAAGTTGCTGACCGGGCGCTCGTAGATCTCGGAGTCGAGTTGCCCCGCGCCCTCGGGGCCAATGCTGGCATCGCAGAGATAGGTGGTGAAGCGGATACCTGTCTGGGCAGCGATCTGCCGGAGGATGGGACCAAGGCCGGACAGATGCTTGTCCTCGACGGTCATCCATTCCGGGATCGGGCCATTGCACCACATGGCCGCAACGGGGTGGTGGTATCCGCCGAAGTCCGGGTCACCATCGACGGCATCCAGCAGATGCCAAGGATAGAACCCCCGGCCGCCGGATTCGAGATCGCCCATGCAGTCGCCGAGGGTCTGTTCAAGGGACTCGCGCACCGTCGGATCGCTTTCGTTCCGTAGCCGCCGCTGGACCTTTGCGCCCTCGCGGCAAGTCCTGAGATGGCCATTGAGGGCAAGAAGCAGCTTTTCATGGAGGGACTGCGCAAAGCGAGTGTCGCACCTGAAGTAGTTCTTGCGCACCCTGGTTCTGATGCGGCCAAGCCTTCTTGAGAGATTGAGGAAATCGAGATCAGACATTTGTTTCTCCTTTCGTTCTGACGGGAGGAGCCTGCACTGTTGCCGCGAGGGGTCAGGGATCGCGTAAGCCGACCGCCAGCGGCGGCGAGTGGTGGAGCCGATTTTCTGACGATGTTCTTGGGCGTCGGCTGAAAATTGGGGGACCGCGAAGTCCTTGACGCCGGAGTGGCTGGTGCATGATCCGAAGTCAGAGAGAGAGGAGCCCGCGGCCCCGACTAGGGGTCGCGACATTATTCAGCGCAACGCCAAAGGGGAGGTTTGGAGGGGTCTCCCCTCCATGGGTGGGGGAGTTTGAGGGGGCGGGGCCTGGCCCTGCACCTTCATGGGGCGAGTTTGAGAGGGGCGGCTTGCCCCCCACTCATTCCGGGAGCATCGGACCAAAAAGTGGTTCCCGGTTTTTGGAAATGATCCCGATGCTCCGGCAAGGAAATCGGAACGCCGGGCGCGAAGGCGCATGGCGTTCCGGCGGGGAATCTTGCGCTGAGCCGGCGGGCGCGACCCACCGTAAACATGGAAGGCCCGGCGGCTTGCGCCGCCGGGCTCCGGGCTTCCCGCTCAGAACGGGATGTCATCGTCGTCGATGAACTTGCCGTCGTCGTTCTCGGTCTGCTTCGCCCGGCTCAGGAAATCGACGGTCTCGGCGATGATCTCGCAGCCGTAGCGGTCGTTGCCCTCCGCATCCTTCCACTTCGTGTAGTGGATGCGGCCGCGAACCAGAACCTTCATGCCCGTGTCGCAATACTGCTGGACCGTCTTGCCGAGGCCGTTGAAGCAGGTGATGCGGTGCCATTCCGTGTCCTGAACCCGATAGCCCTTCTCGTCACGGACCACGCGGCCTTCCGAGTATTTGGGGCGCGACGTGGCGAGGCTGAAGTGGGTGATCGAGGTGCCGCCCTGGGTGGTGCGGGTTTCGGGGGCCTGACCGATGTTGCCGGCGAGGATGACGATGTTCTGCATTGTAAGTCTCCGTTGCTCCTCGGAGGGACCATCCCTCCGACGAGACCCGGCCAAGGCCGTCGGGAGACTCCCGCAACTGCCGCCCTTGCGGCAGCTTGCCCCTCAGGCCCGGAGTGGGGCGGGCAGCCGCGCTCGCGCGGCAACACGGTCCGGAGCCGCCGGGGTTGCTGGTGGAAACCGAACGGACTTAGGGGATCAGTCAGTCGGAGGGATTGGTGCCTTCGAGAGCCAATCGGGGACGCGCAGCAGAATTGGCATCCCTGCCGGTAGCAGCAGCGTGCAGGCCCTTGGAATCCGTATCCATGCCATCGGGCATCCAGATCTAACCCACTTCCCCGCCATGTCCGCGCCCCGCTGGAAGGCTGTGTGGCCAGAGGCGAGAAACGACGGGCATCGGGTCTGGAGCGCGGAACCGGCATCGCACCTGCATCAATGGCACGAGGTCAGGTCCGGCAGTATTGCGGCAAGGGTTTGAAGGTGATTGCGGCTGTGTTCACGAAATGAAGTGGAAGGATGCGGAGGGCAACGACCGCACGGCGTCAGCGGGATTCACGCCGATGACCGGCTTCCAGAGTTGGGCGAAGCAGGCTAGGAAGGACGGCAGCGTGACCGCGATGACATGATTTCCCATTCTGAGCGGGAAGCCCGGAGCCCGGTGGTCCAGCCGTCGGGTTTCCATGAGACTGCGGGATCGCGCGCGCCGGCTCAGCGCGAGAACACCGACTCGCCGAGCGCGTTCAGATTGATGATGGCCGAGACGCCGATGACCAGGCCGCCCACGCCGCCCAGAAGGTTGAGCGCGAGGGTCGAGTCTATGGCGTTCTTCGTGACGCCATAGACGAGCGCGTAGCCAGCTATGACGGCGGGCACCGCGAAGAGGGCAAGCGCGATGAGGCGAAGAACAGGGTTCTTGGCAAAGCCCAGGACCGCGATCACCAAGACGATGGACAGCAGGGCCGCACCGAGCGCAGCGAAACCGGACATCAGGACGCTGGCTCCCGCGCCCCAAGCGTATTGCGCGGCAGTAATGGCCGACATGACGGGCAAAGCGTAGATCGCGAGATTGTAGGCGATCACGCAGGCCGTGATGGTCAAAGAGATGGCGAGCAGGATCAACGTCATGGAAACCTCCAGCGAACGGTTGAGGATCACGACAGGCTGCCGGGAGATGCGCTCCGCCTGCGACTATTCTGCTTCGCCGGTTCTACAAGGATGCTCCAATAGAGGCTCGACCTCGCTTCCTGTCAAGGTTTGGCGGCTGAAAGCCGCCGAACGGCGGCGCTTACGCGCCGCCGTCGAACTTCATGACCGGGATGCCGAGCTTGCGGGCCTTGTCGGCGAGATTCTCCTGAATCCCGGTGCCGGGGAAGACGAGGATGCCGACCGGCAGCACATCCAGCATCGCGTCGTTGCGCTTGAAGGGTGCGGCCTTGCCGTGCTTCGTCCAGTCGGGCCGGAAGGCGACCTGCGGCACCTTGCGGTGGTCTGCCCAGCGGGAGGCGATCAACTCGGCCCCCTTGGGCGTGCCACCGTGCAGCAACACCATCTCCGCGTGCTTGGCATGGACCTGATCGAGTTTCGCCCAGATCAGCCGGTGATCGTTGAAACCGGCGCCGCCGGTCACGGCCACCTTGGGACCGGCAGGCAGCATCACCTCGGTCTCGGCGCGGCGTTTCGCGGCAAGGAAGTCGCGGCTGTCGATCATCGCGGCGGTCAGGTTGCGATGGTTGACCATCGAGCCGCTGCGCGGCCGCCAGGCGCTGCCGGTGTGGTGTTCGAAAGCCTCGGCGGCGAGATCGCGGAAGAGTTCCATGCTGTTGCGCCGTTCGATGAGGGTCTGTCCCTCTGCCGTGAGGCGTTCGAGTTCGACCGACTTCACCTCGCTGCCGTCCTGTTCCCGCTGCATCCGGCGCTGCGCCTGCTCGTTGTCGTCGAGATCGCGTTCCACCCGGCTGGCGGCGCGGTGAAAGAGATTGACCGTCCCCCAGAGCAGCTCTTCGAGATCGGGCTCTAAGCGGGTGTCGCCGAGCGTCGCGACGAGGGCGTCGAAGATGTCGGTGACGGCACTGGCGACGGTATTGCCCTCGGGCAGCGGCCTGGGATCGGGTTCGTCCTGGAAAGGACGCCAGCCGTAGAGCTGGAGTTCGGTGAGGGCGTGATCGGTCTGGGAGGAGGTGTGGACCGGCTCGTCGCCTGCGGAATAGGTTTCGTTCGTCATCGGGAGCGTCCTTTGTCTGGAGACCGCGCCCATCGCGGCCTTCGCAGGCGTCGACGCGCACGGGCGGGACGGGTTGGCAGCCCTCGCCCACTCCGCGAGGGCCTCGATGGCCGGGTTCGGACTATTTTGACTTTCGCGATGCAAAGGCGGGGCTCGTCCCCGCCGGCGGAAAATAGTCCGAAAGCGGCCATTGCCTGCCCGGCCCGTTTGTGCGCCGATCGCCCTCTCAGAAGGCCGTGGGTGCGGGCCTCTCCGACGAAGGATGCTCCTGCCGATGGCCAGCGAACGAAACCGGCAGGTGACGAGTTGGGCCGCGCCTCCGGGAACGATTACATCCTCACTGCTCCATGAAACGGCGGATGTCCTCGGGATGAAGCTGATCCTTCAGGGCCGCCCTGAGGGCATCGGCGCCACGGCGTCGCAGATCATCGTTGAAGTCGCCCTCGACCGGCGTGAGCGTGACCGCCTCGATCCCGAAGCTCGCTGCTCTGGAGGCGAGGCTGTCTCTTGCGCCGTCCCCGGCCGGGTCGCGATCGCGCAGGACATAGAGCCGGCGCAGGGACGGCGGGAACAGGATGGCAGCGAGGTGAGCGGCCGAAAGCGCCGCCAGCATCGGCATGTGGGGCAGAACCTGACGGGGCGACAGCACGGTCTCGATGCCCTCGCCGGCGACGAGAACCTCAGCGGCAGTGCCGAAGCGGACTGCGTGGCCGAGAAGGTCGCCCATCGCCCGCCGCGGTGTTTCGACAGGTGCCTTGCCGGAACCGTCCGGGGCGAGCCAGGTGCGATGCGCGCCGGTCTGGTGGCCGGAGAGATCGGTGACGGCGGCGACGAGTGCCGGCCTGATCTCGGTGGGCGAATGCTCATCGGGCCTGTAATAGCACCGGGGATGGTAGCGCAGCGCGGCGGTGCCCGAGAGGGAGGTGATCGCCCGCCCGCGCAGGTAGATCTCCGCAAGCGTGCCGCCGATCGGCTGCGCCATGGCGAAGAGGCGGCGAGACGCTTCAGGCGAACCGGACGCCACGCTGGACGTGCTGCCGGTCGGCGTCTTCGTCTTCTCCGGTTCGGGATGCGGGAGGGCGAGGAAACGGCGCGCTTCCTCGGCCACGTCCTTGAAGTCGACGAGGCCAAGCGATTGCCGGATGATGTCGAGCAGATCGCCATGCTCCCCAGTGGCCATGTCGGTCCACTTCCCCGCCGCGCCCTTGCCGGATTCCGGCCCGGTGAGGCGGACGAACATGGATCGCCCAGGCGTGTTTTGCACATCGCCGACCAGCCAGTATCGTCCGGCGCGCTGGCCGGACGACAGATAATGGCGGCAGACCGCCTCGGCCTCCCGACCGAGACGGATCGCCAGTTCCGAGACATCGTGACGGGGCATCATGCTGCCTCCCGCTCGCCGATGCGCTCGACCGGCCAGCGGTCGAGAACCTTGCCGAGAACGGCAGGGCCAGTCCCATCGACCGGAACGAACATGCGCAGCTTCCATGAGATGATTTCGTGGAAGAGGCCATAGGCCGAGAGGCGCTGACGCATCATGTCGGTAAAGCCGGAGAGTTCGATCCGGTTCGCGCCCATGACGCGGACCCGCCGAAGCTGAAGGCCCTCGGCGAGATCGAGGATCGTCCGGCCTTCCATCAGCGCCGCAAAGGCGTCATCCGGCGTGACCGATGCGGTTCCGGTCGTGGTCGCATTGGCCGCCCAGGCCGGGGAGACCTTGCGGCCGATGATGCGCTCGCCGGCGTCAGACTGGAGCCGATAGACGCGGGTGGAGTCATTGGGCAACCGCTTCCAGATCGGCAGCAACAAGCCCGTGACCATATGCAGGGTGCTGTCGGCAAACTCCGGCACTTCTGCAACCTCGGCCTCCCAAGCCGATGCGAAGACGTCCCGGTCGGCCTCGACCCAATGGGTTTCGCCCATCATTCTGACCGGGACGTTATGGGCCTCCATCGGCCGGATCAGGCGGACGCGGCGCTCGATCTCGCCATCATCCAGCATGACGCTCGTGCTGGGGATCTGCACCGCCGCGCGACCCGAGCGCTCGTTGATCAGCAGCTTCGCACGCAGATCATCGAGTTCGGCCAAGGCGGCGTCGAGCGTCACCGGCCGGTTGCGCTTGCGTTCGGTGATAGTCAGCAGGCTGGTCTCGGCCCCGGTGCGCGGATGGGTGTAGATCACCTGCCGGTCCGCCACCACGAAGCTTTCGGCGCGCAGCGTCTCCAGTCCGGCGTCATAGGTGCCCGAGGCGATGGCGCCCTCAATCCGCGCGGTCAGAAGCTGCTCGAAGGCGGTGAACAGCACGCCCTGAAGCTCGATGGTCAGGGCGAGCAAACGGTTGAGAAACGTGGTGATGGCGGGCAGATCGTCCTTGATGCCATTGCTGTCCATCAGCTTCAGCCCGGTCGCGGCCTCGAACCGTTCCAGCGAGCAACCCTCGACCTTGCCGCGCACGAGCAGGAGATAGAGCTGTCGCAGCGCGTCGCGGGCGTAATGCGATTCCAGATTGTCCTCGGGGCGGAACAGACCCTGACCGCCGGTCTGGCGCTGGCCGCGCGTGATCGCGCCCAGCGTGTCGAGGCGGCGGGCGATGGTCGAGAGAAATCGCTTCTCGGCTTTCACATTGGTCGAGATCGGCCGGAACAGCGGCGGTTGCGCCTGATTGGTGCGGTGCGTGCGGCCAAGCCCTTGGATGGCGGCATCGGCCTTCCAGCCCGCTTCGAGGAGATAGTGGACGCGCAGCCGGGTATTCTTCGCCGAGAGTTCGGCGTGGTAGCTGCGCCCGGTGCCGCCGGCGTCGCTGAACACCAGCACACGCTTGCCATCATCCATGAACGCCTGGGTCTCGGCGAGATTGGCCGAACCGGCGCGATTCTCCACGACCAGCCGGTCGATGGTCACGCTGCGCTTGCGAACGATCCGGCGCGAGCGGCCAGTGACCTCGGCCACGGTGTCAGTGCCGAAATGCTGGATGATCTGGTCGAGCGCGCCGGGGACCGGCGGCAGGCTGGCGAGGCTTGCGATCATCTCGTCGCGCCGCGCCACGGCCTCCCGGCTTTCGACTGGCTGGCCGTCGCGATACACCGGGCGGGAGGACAGGTTGCCCTCCGAATCCGTGAACGGCTCGTAGAGCTGGACCGGGAAGGAATGGGCGAGGTAGTCGAGGACATATTCGCGCGGCGACAGGTCCATTTTCAGATCGCCCCATTCCTCGGTGGGTATCTCCGCCAGCCGCCGTTCCATCAGCGCCTCGCCGGTCGAGACGATCTGGATGACGGAGGAATGGCCCGCTTCCAGATCGCTGGTGATCGAGCGGATCAGCGTCGGGGTTTTCATCGACGTGAGCAGGTGCCCGAAAAAGCGCTGCTTGGCGCTCTCGAAGGCCGAGCGGGCGGCGGATTTGGCCTGCCGGTTCAGCGTGCCGGAGCCGCCGTCGCCGCCGGTGATGTTGGCGGCCTGCATCGCGGCATCCAGGTTGTTGTGGATGATGGCTAATCGCGAGGACGCGATAATGCGAAGGTGTCCAGGATTCATTTGTGTTTTCCTTGGCTTCTGGATATCGGCGCGGCCTTTGCTGCGCATTATTTTGATTGCAAACCTCGGCGGCTTTCCAACCGTCTGAGGAGACACTCATGTTGAAGTTGCACGACGAGCTGATCGCCGAGCTCGCGAAATCGCTCACGGAGCAGAACTACAATCCGGTGGTCGTGACGAACCATCGGCTCTACGCCCGTCGGTTCCTGGACTACCTGGCCGAGCGCGACATGCCGGTGGCGATGGTGACGCCAGCGCAGGTCGATCAGTATTTTCTCCACGCAGTCCATTGCTTTCATGATCGCTACGGTCGGCCGCCCAGCTCGCGCTGGCACAGGCTACCAAATACGGCGATCGGCAGGTTGCTCCGGCTGGCCCAAGGCACATGGCCGCCAGAGGCTGAAATCGAACCCGTTAAGATGCTCCGGCACGCCATTTGCCATGATTACGAAACTTGGATGCGCGACGAGCGCGGGCTGGCAGATGAAACTATCGACGCGCGGCTCCGGGAGGCGCGGCGCTTTCTGGACTGGTATTTCGGCCGCAGTGGTGCCGACGGTCTCCGAAGCTTGGCCGTACGGGACATCGATCGCTACATGGACATGCGCGCGGTCGGACTGCGACGGATATCGCTCGCGGCATCTGCTGCGTGGCTTCGGTCCCTGCTGCGCTATCTCCACCTGTCGGGGCGGGTTCCGACCGATTTGAGCCCGCAGGTCATCGGCCCGATGCTCTATGCCTATGAGGATGTTCCTTCGATCCTGGACCGCAGCCAGATCGACATGGTTCTGAAGGCCACCGCCAGGGACAGATCGCCGAGGGGGCTGCGCGACCATGCTATTTTGCTGATGCTCGCCATCTACGGACTGCGAGAAGGCGAGATCTGCAGTCTCCGGCTCGAAGACATCGACTGGCACGCGGACTCGCTGCGCATCCGTCACACCAAGACCAATGCCTGTTCCTACATGCCGCTGCTGACGCCGGTCGGCGATGCGGTGCTCGACTATCTGCGCCTCGGGCGCCCGCAGGTCGAAAGCCGGGAGGTCTTCATCCGCTCCCTCGCACCCTATACCAGGATGAAGAACCTCTATGGCATGGTCGACGGGCGCCTGGCGGCCGCAGGCGTTGTGCCGGTGGGAAAGCGTGGCCCACATGTCTTCCGCCACGCGCGTGCGGTTGAACTGCTGCGGGCGTCGGTTCCGCAAAAAATCATCGGCGACGTGCTCGGGCACCGATCAACCGAGTCCACCAACGCCTATCTCAAACTTGCCACCGAAGATTTGCGGGCTGTAGCGCTCGACGTGCCCGGATCGGAGGTGCTGTCATGAGCGCCTGGCACGATCCCGATTTGCTTGCCGTCGAGGACTTTCTCCGCATCTCCCGGTTCGGACAGAGAAGCAGTTACACTTACCGGTGGATCCTTCGCAGCTTCGAGGATGTTGCGCGCCGGCACTCAGCAGTGGATCGCCAGATGCTCGAGGACTGGCTGGGGGACATGGCAACGCGGTGGAAATTGTCGACGCTGTTGAACCAGGTCTGCATCGTTGACCGCTTCCTCGACTATCTGGTCCAGAACGAGTTGATCCCCGGCAATCCCGTCGCCGAGCTTCGCAGGCAGCACAATATCAAGCAGAACAAGCCGATCTGGCGGGCTCTTGCCTCCCCCAATCCCGACGAGGCACTTGCCGCGTTGTGCCAGCCTGCGCCCTACGGCAGCGTTCTGGGCGACTTCATGCGTGACCATGTCGCGCTGATGCGAAACCGGGGATACCAGTATGAGACGCAGGCTCACTGGTTGCTGCGGTTTGACGGGTCGTGTCTCGGAAGTGGTGGAAATTGGACGGCGGCGTAATCTCCGGGTGAACTGACA
>NZ_JBHMQU010000062.1:0-1597 GCF_042435015.1 Paracoccus panacisoli
GGGGCGGGCCGGCGCGGGTGGCGCCCCAGCCCGGCCCGCACCCGGGCCATCAGCTCGGGCAGGTCGAAGGGCTTGGGCAGGTAGTCGAAGACCGAGGCCTCGGTCGCGCGGATCGCCGTCACGATGGTGTTCTGGGCCGAGATCACGATCACCGGCAGGCCCGGCCGGGCGCGCGCGATCGACGGCACGAGGTCCAGCCCGTTGCCGTCCGGCATCATCACGTCCGTCACCACCACGTCGCCGCGCCCCTCTTCCACCCAGCGCATGAGCTGGCCGAGGCTGCCCGTCGCGTGGACGCGGCACCCGGCGCGCGTCAGCGCCTGGGTCAGAACGGTGCGGATGGTGCGGTCGTCGTCGGCGACCAGGACGGTTCCGTCCATCAGGATGCTCCTTCCCGGCCGGGGAGTCCGGCCGTTTCTTTCGTCGTCTCTCGGGTCGTCTCGGGCGCGGAGCCGGGGTCGGCCGCCTTGCCGGTCCCGCGGGCCATCGGCAGCGACAGCCGGAACAGGGTGCGGCCGGGGCGGCTGTCCACCTGGATGCGCCCGCCGTGTTCGGTCACGATCTTGCTGACCAGCGCCAGCCCCAGCCCGGTGCCGTTCTCGCGGCCCGAGACGAAGGGCTCGAAGATCTGCTCGGCGATGGCTTCGGGGATGCCGGGGCCGTCGTCCTCGATCTCGAGTTGCAGCGGCAGCGGGGTGCCGTCCTCGCCGCGCACGGCGCCGTCATAGTGGGTGCGCAGCCGGATCAGCGGCGCCCCGCGCGGGTCGCCCGGCGCCCGCGCCTCGCGGTCGAGCGCTTCGGCGGCGTTGCGCAAGAGGTTCAGGACCAGCTGCATCAGCCGGTCGGGGTCGACCAGCGCCTCGGGCAGCGAGGGGTCGTATTCGGTCACCATCCGCGGCGTGCCGCCCGACAGCGCCGCGCTGCTCAGCCGCACGCTGCGGCGGGCCCGGTCGAGGATGTCGTGGATGTTCACCGCCCGGCGCTGCGGCGCGGTGGTGTCGCCGAAGCGCTCGACCTGTTCGAGCAGCGCGACGATCCGGCGGCTCTCGGCCACGATCAGGTCGGTCAGCTCGCGGTCCTCGGGCGAGAGCCCCTCGGCCAGCAGCTGCGCCGCGCCGCGGATGCCGGCGACCGGGTTCTTGATCTCGTGCGCCAGCATCTCGGCCATGCCGATGGCCGAGCGGGCGGCGTGGCGGGGGGGCGTGACGCCGTTCCCCTCGGGGCGGATCAGCGCCACCACCCCGCCGCCCGGCAGCGCGCCGAGTTGCAGCGCCGCGCGGCGCAGGGTCCAGCCGCCGGCGCGGTCCGAGATCTCGAACCGCAGGCGCGGGTGCAGGGTCGGGTCCTCGGACTGCGCGGCCGCGGCGATTAGCGGCCCGAGCGGCGGGCTGACCCGCAGCCGCGCGGCCAGCGCCGGATCGTCGGCGAAAAGCCCCGCGACCGAGCGGGTCGAGAGGTTCAGCCACAGCTCGGCGGCCTCGTTGAGACCGGTCCAGCGCCCCTCGGCATCGAAGCTGGCCACCGGGGCGGGCAGCGCGGCCAGAAGCGCCGCCGGATCGGGCGCATGATCAGGCGCCGGCGCCCGCGCGGAGGCCGC
>NZ_JBHMQU010000063.1:0-11265 GCF_042435015.1 Paracoccus panacisoli
CGCGGCGCTGATGGCCGAGCGCGACCCGCTGCGCGGCGCGCCCGCCGACCTCGGGCTGCGGCTGGCGGCGCTGGCCGACCCGCGGGGCTACGCCGACCGCCACCCCTGGCCCGCCGACCGCCCGACACTCGAGCGCATCCGCCTCGAGGCCCGGCGGCTGCGCCGGATGGTGCCCGAGGGCCCGCCGATGTCGCCGGGCGCGATGGCCGCGCTCGCCTATCCCGACCGCATCGGCCTGCGCCGCAAGGGCGAGGCGCCGCGCTTCGTCCTCTCGGGCGGCAAGGGCGCGGTGCTGGCCGAGGGCGACCCGCTGGGCGCCGAGCGGTTGATCGTGGCGACCGACCTCGACGGAGACGCGCGCGAGGCGCGGGTGCGGGTCGGCGCGGCCTTCGACGAGGATGGGCTGCGCGCGCTCATGGGCGACCGGATCGAGACGGTCGCGCACGTCGCCTGGTCCCGGCGCGAGGGGCGGGTGCTCGCCCGGCGGCAGGATCGGCTGGGGGCACTGGTGCTGTCGGATGCGCCGCTCGACGACCCCGACCCGCGCGCGGTGGCGCAGGCGGCGCTGGACGGGCTGCGCGACCTCGGCCTGCCGTGGACCCCGGCGGCGGCGCGGCTGCGGGCGCGGATCGCGCTGGTCGAGGGGATGCCAGACGTCAGCGACTCAGCCCTCCTCGCCGACCCGGACTGGCTGCTGCCCCATCTCTCCGGGGCGCGGACGGCGGCGGCGCTGCGCGCGCTGGACCTGACCGAGCCGCTCAAGGCGCTGATCGGCTGGGACGGCCAGCGCCGGCTGGACGAGGCGGCGCCCGCCGCCTTCACCACCCCGCTCGGCCGCCGCATCCCCATCGACTACGACGCCGAGACCCCGACCATCTCGGCCCGCCTGCAAGAGCTCTTCGGCGTCACGCGCCACCCCACCGCCGGCCGCCGCCCGCTCAGGATCGAGCTCATGTCGCCGGGCGCCAAGCCCATCGCGGTGACGACCGACCTGCCCGGCTTCTGGGCCGGCGGCTACGCCGAGGTCAGGAAGGAGATGCGCGGCCGCTACCCCCGCCACCCCTGGCCCGAGGACCCCACCGCCGCCGACCCCACCCTGCGCGCCAAGCCCCGCGGGACGTGAGGGAGGCAACGCCGGGTATTTTCACCAGCAAGAAGCGTGCGAGGACAGGGCACGCCGAGCTAAATACCCACCGGCACCGCCGCCGCGCGGGCCGCTCAGGGGCGGATCTCGACCTCGGTTCCGATCTTCGTGTGGGCGAATATCTCGGCGACCTCGGGGTTGGTCACGGCGATGCAGCCCGCCGTCCAGTCCCCCTTGACGCGGTAGCCCTCGGGGACCTGGTTCGGCTGGCCGTGGATCATGATGTCGCCGCCGGGGTTCACGCCCGCCGCCCGCGCCCGCGCCCGGTCGGCGGGGCGGGGATAGTCTAGGCCGAGCGACAGGTGGAACTGGCTCTTGGGGTTCATCCGGTCGATGCGGAACACCCCCTCGGGGGTCTTGCCGTCGCCCTGCCGGGCCTTGTCGCCCTCGGGCGCGAAGCCCAGCGCGATGCGCATCACCCGCGGGTTGCCGTCCGCCTGGAAGATCGTCATCCGGCGGGCGGATTTCTCGATCAGGATGCGCTCGACGGGGCTGGTGATGTGGGGCGCGGGTTGCGGCAGCTCGATCCGCGGCGGCTTCGGCAGCGGCGGCAGCGGGACCGGGAGTGGGACCGTGGGCGGCGGCACCGGCACCGGCAGCGTCGGGGGCAGCGGCAGCGGCAGGCGCCACCCCGGACCCCACGCGCCCCAGGCCACCAGCCCGGCGGCGAGGAACAGCAGCAGTGCGAGCAGCCTCATTGCAGGTCGGCGAAGGCCTGCTGCAGCCGCGCCACCGCCTCGGCCACCCGCGCCCGGGGCGTGGCGATGTTGAACCGCAGGTGCTGCGCACCCCCGGTCCCGAAGCTCTCGCCGTGGTTGGCGGCGATCCGCGCCCCGCCCTCGACCCGGGCGCGCAGCCCCTCGGCGTCGATCCCGGTGCCCGAGAAATCCACCCACGACAGATACGTCGCCTGCAGCCTCGTCGACCGCGCCCCGGGAATCGCGGCGATCCCCGCGTCGAACACCCGCGCGTTCTCGGCCAGATAGGCCACCAGCGCGTCGATCCACGCCGCCCCCTCGGGCGAATAGGCCGCCGCCACCATCGGCGGCCCGAACAGCCCCGGCGAGATCCCCAGCGCCCCCATCCGCGCCGCATAGCGCGCCCTGAGCCCCGCGTCGGGGATGATCGCATTGCCCAGATGCGCGCCGGCGAGGTTGAAGCTCTTGGTCGCCGCGGTCAGCGTCACCAGCCGGTCGGCGATCTCGGGCGCTGCCAGCGCCGTCACCGTGTGGCGTGGGCTGCCCGGCAGCACGAGGTCATGGTGGATCTCGTCCGAGACGAGGATCAGGTCACGCGCGCGGCAGAAGGCGGCGATCTCGCGCAGCTCGTCCGCCGACCAGACCCGCCCGCCGGGGTTGTGCGGCGAGCACAGGATCAGCATCCGCTCGGCCCCGGTGAGCCGCCCCTCCCACCCGGCCCAGTCGAGCGCGTACTGCCCGTCCACCTGCGCCAGCGGCAGCTCGGTCACGCGGCGCCCGGCGGCTTTCACCACCCGCGCGAAGGCGTGATAGACCGGCGTCATCAGCACCACCGCATCCCCCGGCGCGGTATAGGCATCGACCGCGAGCGCGGTGCCGTTGACCAGACCGTGCACCGACAGGATCGCCTCGGGCGCGACCGCCCAGCCGTGCCGCGTCTCCATCCACCAGCGGATCGCGTCGAGATAGGCGCGGTTCTCGCCCGGGTAGCCATAGACGCCCGACGCCACGATCTGCTCGAGCGCGGCGCGCACCGGGGCGGGGGCGCGGAAATCCATGTCCGCCACCCACATCGCCAGCGCGTCGGGTGCGGTCAGCCCGAACACCTTGCCCATGTCGTCCCACTTGTTGCAGACCGTGCCGCGCCGCTCGATCAGCTCGTCGAAATCCGGGGTGGTGGGGGCGGGGGACATGGCGGCTCCTCATCGGTCCTGCGCGCGGGCTGGCGTGGCGCCGGGCCGACAATAGCGAGTTGTTGCGCGGCGAAAACCCTTGTAATGCGCGGGCATGACCCGCCCGATCCTGCTGTTCCCGGACCCCCGGCTCAAGAAGCCCTGCGCCCCCATCGGCCGCATCACGCCCGAGATCGAGGCGCTGGCGGACGAGATGCTGGCGACCATGTACGGCGCCCCCGGCGTCGGTCTTGCCGCCCCGCAGGTCGGCGTGCTGAGCCGGCTGTTCGTCATGGACTGCACCAAGGACCCCGACGCGCCCCGCGCGCCGGTGGTGATGGTGGACCCCGAGATCGTCTCGACCTCCGAGGCGCTCAACGTCTACGAGGAAGGCTGCCTGTCCTTCCCCGACCAGTATGCCGAGGTCACCCGCCCGGCCGAGGTGCGGATGCGCTGGACCGGGCTCGACGGCAAGCGGGTCGAGCGTGACTTCGACGGGCTGTGGGCGACCTGCGCCCAGCACGAGCTGGACCACCTCGACGGCCGGCTGTTCATCGACCACATCGGCCCGATGAAGCGCCAGCTCATCACCCGCCGCATGGCCAAGATGAAGCGCGAGCTGGCGCGTGCCTAGCGCGGCGGCCCTGCCCGACCCCGCGGCCCTCCCCGCGGCCCGCGGCCCGGCCGGGGCGGGCGCGCCGGTCCGTCCGGTGATCCCCGGCCCCGCGGCGCTGCCCTGCCCCCCGGGGCGGGTGCGGCCGGTGGTGCTCTACCCCGACTCGGTGCTGCGCACCCGCTGCCGCCCGGCGGGCGAGCTGAAGTTCCCCGAGCTCGAGGCGCTGGTCGCCGACCTCTTCGCGACGCTTTACGCCGCCGGCGGCCGCGGCCTCGCCGCGCCGCAGATCGGGGTGGCGCGGCGGGTGTTCGTCATGGACCCCGGCTGGAAGGACGGCACGCCCGCGCCGCTCGCGGTGATCGAGCCGGCGCTGACCCCCGCGGGCCGCCGCACCGCCGAGGCCGAGGAGCTGTGCCTGTCGATCCCCGGCCGCCCGGTACGGGTCCGCCGGCCGGCGCGGGTGCGGCTCGATTTCTTCGACCTCGCGGGCGTGGCGCAGTCGCTGCCGCTCGACGGGATGGCGGCGCGGATCGCCCAGCACGAGGCCGACCATCTCGACGGCGTGCTGATCCTCGACCCCCGCCCGGAGGCGGCCCCCGCCGCGCCGCCCGCAGCCCCGGCCCGCCGCCCCCGCGCGGCCGCCGGCGCATCGACGGGCGCCTGAGGTGCCGGCGCGCCCGTTCCTGCCCTACACCGACCCGCGCCTGCACCGCCCGGCCGCGCCGGTCGAGGCGGTGACCGAGTCGGTGCGGATGATCTGGGACGACATGATCGACACGATGGAGGCGATGCCGGGCGTTGGCCTCGCCGCGCCGCAGATCGGGATCATGCTGCGCCTCGCGGTGGTGGACGCCTCGTCCCGGCGGGGCGAGGCGGTGCGGATGGCCAACCCCGAGGTGCTGCACGAATCCGTGCAGCTGCGGGCGCACGAGGAAGCGTCGCCCAACCTGCCCGGCGTCTCGGCGCGGATCGAGCGGCCGCGGGCGGTGACGGTGCGGTTCCTCAACGATCAGGGCGAGGTCGAGGACCGCGATTTCGTCGGCCTGTGGGCCACCAGCGTGCAGCACCAGATCGACCACCTGAACGGCAGGCTCTACGTCGATCACCTGTCGCCGCTGCGCCGCAAGATGCTGGTGGCGCGCTCGGCCAAGCTGCGGCGCGGCTGATGGCCTATGTCCCGCTCGCCGCATCCCCCCTGCCGCTGTGGGAGAGCGGCGGCGTCCACCTCAAGCCCACGTTGCTGCGCGCCGCGGGGCGCGGGATGCCGACCCCGACCCGGCTCGGGCAGGCGCAGGCCACGGCCGCGCGGGCGCTGGCCGACGAGGGCGTGGCGGCCGGCAGCCTCGGGTTTGCGATCCTGCATCTCGGGGCGGATGCCGACTGGCTCTTGGTCGACTGGTGGGTGAACGGCGACGCGCTGGCGCAGCGGCTGTTTGCCGGGACCGCGGCGGGCGGCCCGTTCCTGCCGGTCGCGCCGCGGCCGCTGGTCGCCTGCGTGTGGGAGCTGGCGGTGATCGCCCATGAGCGCGCGGCGTGGATCGCGGCGATGATGGACGGCGACGCGGGCGGCGGCAGCGAGCGCGGGCGGGGCGCGGCGGCCTATCTGGCCGACCGGCTGCCCGAGGGGATGTGCTGAGCGCGGCCCGCGCCTGCGGCGAGCGCTGCGCGGGCGGGGCGGCCGGATTTGGGTATTTGGGCCAGAAGGAGGGGCTGCGATGCGGGTGATCTTCATGGGCACGCCGGGCTTCTCGGTCCCGGCGCTTGAGGCGGTGGCGGCGCGGCACGATGTCGTGTGCGTCTATACCCAGCCGCCGCGCGCCGCCGGGCGCGGGCAGAAGCCGCGCCCCTCGCCGGTGCAGGCGGCGGCCGAGGCGATGGGCCTGCCGGTCCGCACGCCGGCGCGGCTCAAGGCGCCCGAGGATCAGGCGGATTTCGCCGCGCTCGGGGCCGATGTGGCGGTGGTGGTGGCCTACGGGCTGATCCTGCCGCAGCCGGTGCTGGACGCGCCGCGGCTCGGCTGTCTCAACATCCACGCCTCGATCCTGCCGCGCTGGCGCGGCGCGGCGCCGATCCACCGGGCGGTGATGGCCGGGGATGCCGAGACGGGCGTGGCGATCATGCAGATGGAGGCCGGGCTCGACACCGGCCCGGTGCTGGCCGAGGCACGCACCCCGATCGGCCCCGAGGACACCACAGGCGACCTGCACGACCGGCTGGCGGACATGGGCGCTGCGCTGATCGCCGAGGTGCTGGACCGCCTGCCGCTCGACGCCGTGCCGCAGCCCGATGACGGCGTGACCTACGCCGCCAAGATCGACAAGGCCGAGGCGCGGATCGACTGGACCCGCCCGGCGGCCGAGGTGGACCGCCTGATCCGCGGCCTCTCGCCCTTCCCCGGCGCCTGGTGCGAGGTGGCCGGCGAGCGGGTGAAGCTGCTGCGCGCCCGCGTGGTGCCGGGCGAAGGGGAACCGGGCGCGGTGCTCGGCCCCCTCGTGGTCGCCTGCGGCGCGGGCGCCGTCGAGGTGCTCGAACTGCAACGCCAGGGCAAGCGCCCCCTGCCCACCGCCGAGGCACTGCGCGGGATGCCGCTGCCCGACCGGCTGGGGTGAGGGGGGCAATCTCGGCCCTGGCACCCCGCCGATTGACCCCACGGCCCCCTGACTCGTCGCATGAGCGCCACGCGGCTGGTCATGCCGCCGCTCCTTCTCCGGTCCCAACGGACCCACGCCACCTCCCCGGCGTCAGCACGCCGTTCGCATGAACCGTGCATGAACGCTGCATGAACATCACACGAACGGTGCAGCCCCCTGCGCCGGCCGCTTCCCGCCGCGGCGGAATCCCGCTACGCCCTCGGGCATGAGCCTGCGCCCCCATCTCGCCGCGACCTTCTGGCTGGGCCTGCCCCTGGTCGGCGCCCATGTCGCGCGCAACCTGTTGGGCGTGATCGATACCGTGATGGTCGGCCGCTACGGGGTCGAGCCGCTGGCGGCGCTGGTGCTCGCCACCTCGGGGTTCTTCATCCTGCTGATGCTCGGCTCGGGCTACGCGATCGGCGTCCTCGGCGTCATCGCCACCGCGCGGGCGCAGGGCGACGAGGTGCAGGTCCGCCGCGCCACCCGCATGGCGCTGTGGCTCTCGGCCGCCCACGCCGCCCTCGTTGCGCCGCTGCTGATCTGGTCGGGGCCGATCCTCGTGGCGCTCGGGCAAGAGCCGCAGATCGCCGCGCTGGCGCAGGACTGGACCCGGGTCATGGCTTGGGCGATGCCGGCCACGCTGGGCGGCATGGCGCTCAACAGCTTCCTCGCCGCGCTGGGGCGGGCCAACATGGTGCTGTGGGTCACGTTGGCAGGGCTGCCGGTGAACGCCGGGCTGAACTGGGTGCTGATCTTCGGCCACCTCGGCGCGCCCGAGCTGGGCGTGACCGGCGCCGCGCTGGCAAGCCTCGCCGTCACCTGGCTGCAGCTTGCCGCGCTGGCGTGGCTGTCGGCGCGGCTGCCCGAGGCGCGGGTGTTCCACCTGTTCCAGCGGTTCTGGCGGCCCGACCCGGCGGCGGCGCGGGCGCTGTTCGGGCTCGGCCTGCCGATCGGGCTGACGCTGGTGGCGGAAACCGGGATGTTCACCGGCACCAACGTCATGATGGGCTGGTTCGGGGCCGCGCCGCTGGCTGCGCACGGGATCGCGCTGCAGATCGCCTCGCTGACCTTCATGGTCCATCTCGGCATCTCGAACGCGGCGACGATCCGGGTCGGGACGGCGCATGGCGCGGCCGACCCCGCCGGGCTGCGGCTCGCCGCGCTCGCCGCCATCGCCATGTCGGCGGGGTTCGCGCTGATTCCGATGCTGGCGTTCCTCACCATCCCGCGGACGCTGACCGAGTTCTACCTCAACCCCGCCGACCCGCAGGCCCCGGCCATCGTGGCGCTGGCGGCGGGGCTGATGGTCTATGCGGGGCTCTTTCAGCTCGTCGATGCGATGCAGGCCATCGCGCTGGGCCTGCTGCGCGGGGTGCACGACACCCGGGTGCCGATGTGGCTGGCGGTGGTCAGCTACTGGCTGATCGGCCTGCCGTCCGGCTGGGCGCTGGCGTTCCCGCTGGGCTTCGGCCCGGCGGGGCTGTGGATGGGGCTGCTGATCGGGCTGACCTGCGCCGCGGGGCTGCTGATGGCGCGGTTCTGGCGCCGCTCGTGGGCGGCGCTGCCCGCCTGACCGGCGCCTCGGGTCTGGCCGCGCGCGCGCCCGGGCGCTAGGCTGGCCCCCATCCGCCACACCCCGAGGTCCCCATGCGCCCCGTCTTCGTCCAGTTCCGCTGCGCCCCCGGCAAGACCTATGAGGTCGCCGACGCCATCTACGACCGCGAGGTGGTGAGCGAGCTCTACTCGACCTCGGGCGACTACGACCTGATCGCCAAGATCTACATCCCCGAAGAAGAGGACGTGGGCCGCTTCCTCGCCGAGCGGCTGTTCGACATCGAGGGGATCAACCGCACCCTCACGACGATGACCTTCAAGGCCTACTGAGCTGCGGGCGCGGGGACCGGCCCCGCGCCGCGCCAGGGATCAGGCCAGATCGCCCTCGATCAGATAGTCGGGCAGGTTCTGGAAGCTGACCGGCCGCAGGAAGCGGCGGATCGACAGCGTGCCGACCGAGGTCGCGCCGAAGTTGGTCGAGGCCGGGTAGGGGCCGCCGTGGACCATCGCATCGGCGACCTCGACCCCGGTGGGGAAGCCGTTGGCGAGCACCCGCCCGGCCTTCTGCGCGAGGATCGGCAGCAGCCGGCGGGCAAGCTCGGCGTCGCCCGCGTCGGTGTGCAGCGTCGCGGTCAGCTGGCCCTCGAAGCCGCGCGCCAGCCGCTCCATCTCGTCGGCCGACTTGACCCGGATCACGAGGCCGAGCGGGCCGAACACCTCTTCCCCCAGCTGGTGCTCGGACAGGAAGGCGTCGGTCGTGGTCTCGTAGAGGTTGGGCGAGGCGTTGCGCGCAGCACTCTCGGTGGTCAGCACCGGCTGCACGGCGTTCGAGCGGTTCATCCGCTCGGCGCCCTCGCGGTAGGCCTGCGCGATGCCGTCGGTCAGCATGGTCTGCGGGCCGACCTTCTCGAGCGCCGCCTTGGCCGCGGCGACCAGTTTATCGGCGTCCGGGCCGTCGGTCACCACGGCGATGCCGGGGTTGGTGCAGAACTGACCTGCGCCCATGGTCAGCGACCCGGCCCAGCCGGTGCCGATCTCGTCCGCGCGCGCGGCAGCGGCGGCGGGCAGGACGAACATCGGGTTCACCGACCCCAGCTCGCCGAAGAACGGGATCGGCTCGGGCCGCGCGGCGCAGAGGTCGAACAGCGCCCGGCCGCCGGCGAGGCTGCCGGTGAAGCCCACCGCCTTGATCCGCGGATCGGTCACCAGCGCCTCGCCCACCTTGCGGTCGCCGCCCTGGATCAGGGCAAAGACGCCCTTGGGCATCCCGGTCGACTCGATGGCCGCCTTGACCGCCTCGGCGATGATCTCGCCCGTGCCGGGGTGGGCCGAGTGGCCCTTGACCACCACCGGGCAACCGGCGGCAAGCGCCGCCGCGGTGTCGCCGCCCGCGGTCGAGAAGGCGAGCGGGAAGTTCGAGGCGCCGAACACCGCGACCGGGCCGACGGGGATCTGCATCATCCGCAGCTCGGGGCGCGGGGCGGGCTGGCGGTCGGGCAGCGCCTTGTCGGTGCGACGGTCGAGGTAGTCGCCCTTGCGGATGTGCTCGGCGAACAGCCGCAGCTGCCCGGTGGTCCGCCCGCGCTCGCCGTTCAGGCGCGCCTCGGGCAGGCCGGATTCCTGGGTGCCGATCTCGGTGACGGCGTCGGCGCGGGCCTCGATCTCGTCGGCGATCTCCTCGAGGAAGGCCGCGCGCGCCTCGCGCGAGGTGCCGGCATAGGCGTCAAAGGCGGCGGCGGCGGCCTCGCAGGCGCGGGCGACCAGCTCGGGGCTGCCCACGGCATAGTCATGCGCCGGCCCGTGCGCGGGGGACGAGGCGAAGGTCGTCTCGCCCGCGACCCATTCGCCGCCGATCAGGTGCTTGCCGTGGGGGGTGAACTGGGCCATCGCGTCGTCTCCTCACAAAACCGATTTTCGGACCAACGCTCGGTCTGGACTGTCGACGCCTTGTCCGCAAGAGGGGTTTCGCCCCCGCGCGTGCCGCGCTCCCCCAGGGGATCTGCGTCAGAAAGAAGCCTTGGGGCGCGCCAGACCCGCCTCGGGCTGGACAGAAATATCCCCGCCGGAGGCTCCCGCGGCAGAGCCGGGCGCGCCGGTTGGGCGGTCAGCCCGAGGGCGCCACCAGATGCAGCGCGGCCCGCGCCGCCTGTCCGCCCGCGTCGATCACCGACAGCGTGCCCCAGCCGGGCGCGGCGGGCAGCACCGCCTCGGGCGCGGTCAGCCCCACGGCGAGCGGGCGGCCGTCCATCAGCACGCTGTAGGGCCCGGTCCCGCCCCTGATCCTGAGCGCGAGGCGGCCGCCCGCAAGCTCCACCTCGGCGCCGTCGGGCGGGAACAGGATCGCCAGCGCCTCGGCCGCCGGCGCCACCGGGTCGGCCGGGCGCGGGGTACCGCGCGGCTGGAAGCGGCGCAGCGCCGGGGGCAGGGCGGCGTTCGGCCCCGGCAGCGCGCCGGGCGGGGGCGGCGGCAGCGGCACGGCGCGGCCGGCCAGCGCGTCGAACATCTCGAAGAGCAACGGCGCCGCCACATCGCCGCCGAAGGCGCCGGGCACGGGCGTCCCGTCCGGGCGGCCGATCCAGACGCCGGCCACGAACCGCCCGTCCCAGCCGAGCGCGAGCGCGTCGCGGTGGCCGTAGCTGGTCCCGGTCTTCCACGCCACCCGGCCCGCAGCGCGCCCGCCCGGCGGGCTGTGGCGGGCGAGGATCTCGCCCGTCTGCCAGGCCGCGACCGGCCCCACCACCGGGGGCATGACCCGCGGCGCCTCGGGGCGGACGTGCAGCGCCACCCCGCGCCCGCCGCGCGCCAGCCCCGCGTAGGCCTGCACCAGCCCCTCGAGCGAGACGCCCCCGCCGCCCAGCACGATGGCCAGCCCCGGCGCCCCCTGCGTCGTCACCGGCGCGCCGGCCCGGCGCAGCGCCGCGGCGATGCGCGCCGGCCCCAGCGCCTCGGCCATCCGCACCACGGGAATATTCAGCGACTCGGCCAGCGCCTGCCGGATCGTCACCGTGCCGCGGAAGCGGCGGTCGAAGTTCTCGGGCTGCCAGCGCCCGAAGCTCGCCGGGCGGTCCTCGATCAGCGTCTCGGGGTGGATCAGCCCGTCGTCGAAACCCAGCGCATAGACCAGCGGCTTCAGCGTCGAGCCGGGCGAGCGCAGCGCCTGGGTCATGTCGATGAACCCGCCCGCCCGCGGGTCGGTGAACTGCGCCGCGCCGACATGGGCGAGGATCTCGCCCGTCCCGTGGTCGGCGAGGATCAGCGCCGCCGAGACCTGCGCGGGCTGGCCCGCGACCGCGCGCGCGGCCAGCCGCTCGGCCTGCCGTTGCAGGCTTGCGTCCAGCGTCGTCTCGATCCGCACCGCGCCGGGGTTGGCGCGCCGCAGCCGGTCGGCAAGCAGCGGGGCCAGCGCCGGAAAGGCGCGGCGGCGGTCGGGCAGCGGCGTGGCGCGGGC
>NZ_JBHMQU010000064.1:0-16556 GCF_042435015.1 Paracoccus panacisoli
CAACCGCGCCAAATTCAATCGCCGACTCTGGTTTCCGCTGGATGAACATCGGGGGTCACAGCAAAGGTAGTGAGGATATGGGAAGCGTCTTTGCCCTCACCCCTGCAACGTCCTGACCCCCACGTCCCCCTCCTCGCGTGAGCGGATCGCGGCCACGGCGGCGATCGCGCCTGCCGCCGTGGTGAAGTAGGGAATCTTGTCGTACAGCGCCACCGACCGGATGTCGCGCGAATCCGCGATGGCCTGGGTGCCCTCGGTAGTGTTCAGCACCATCGCCACGTCGCCGTTCTTCAGCCGGTCGACGATGTTCGGGCGGCCCTCGTAGACCTTGTTCACGCGCTCGGCCGCGACGCCCTGGGCGGACAGGAAATCCGCCGTGCCAGCGGTCGCCACGAGCGAAAAGCCCATTGCGGCGAGGTCGCGCATCGCGGCCGCCATCTCGGGCGTCTTGTCGGTGTCGCGAACCGAGACGAAGACGCGGCCCCCCTCGGGCAGATGGGTGCCGGCGCCCATCTGCGCCTTGAGGAAGGCGCGCGGGAAGTTGCGGTCCCAGCCCATGACCTCGCCGGTCGAGCGCATCTCGGGGCCGAGCAGCGTGTCGACGCCAGGGAAGCGGGCGAAGGGCAGCACGACCTCCTTGACCGAGAACCACGGCGTGATCGGGTCGGCCAGCGTCAGCGGGTCGGCGTAGGGCAGCGGCGTGTCGGGGCCGACGCCGGCGGGGTAGGGGGCGCGGTGGGGGAAGGCCGACATCGGCTCACCCGCCATGAGCCGGGCGGCGATCGAGGCAATGGCCGAATCGGTGGCCTTGGCGACGAAGGGCACGGTGCGCGAGGCGCGCGGGTTGACCTCGAGCACGTAGATCACGCCGCCCTTGATCGCGAACTGCACGTTCATCAGGCCGACGACGTTGAGCGCGCGGGCCATCGCCTCGGTCTGGCGCTTCAGCTCGGCGATGGTGGCGGCGTCGAGGGTGTGCGGCGGCAGCGAGCAGGCGCTGTCGCCCGAGTGGACGCCGGCTTCCTCGATATGTTCCATGATGCCGCAGACGTGGACCGTTTCGCCGTCCGAGAGGGCGTCGACGTCGACCTCGATCGCGCCCGAGAGGTAGCTGTCGAGCAGCACCGGGTTCTTGCCCGAGACCTGGACCGCGTGGGTGATGTAGCGGTCGAGGTGGTCCATGTCGCGCACGATCTCCATCGCGCGGCCGCCGAGGACGTAGCTCGGGCGGATCACGAGGGGGAAGCCGACGCGGGCGGCGATCTCGCGCGCCTCGTCGGGGGAGTGGGCGATGCCGTTGACGGGCTGCTTGAGGCCGAGGTCGTTCAGCAGGCGCTGGAAGCGCTCGCGGTCCTCGGCGAGGTCGATGGCGTCGGGTGTGGTGCCGAGGATCGGAATGCCCTCGGCCTCGAGCGCGTTGGCGAGCTTGAGGGGGGTCTGGCCGCCGAACTGAACGATGACGCCGTGGAGAGTGCCGTTCTCCTGCTCGACGCGCAGGATCTCGAGCACGTGCTCGAGGGTCAGCGGCTCGAAATAGAGGCGGTCCGAGGTGTCGTAGTCGGTCGAGACGGTCTCGGGGTTGCAGTTGACCATGATCGTCTCATACCCCGCGGCGGTCAGCGCGAAGCAGGCGTGGCAGCAGCAGTAGTCGAACTCGATCCCCTGGCCGATGCGGTTCGGGCCGCCGCCGAGGATGACGACCTTCTTGCGGTCCGAGGGGCGCGCCTCACACTCCACGTCGCCCATCGCGGGGGCTTCGTAGGTGGAGTACATGTAGGGGGTCTGGGCCTCGAACTCGGCGGCGCAGGTGTCGATGCGCTTGAAGACCGGGGTGACGCCGGCGCCGCGGCGGGCGCGGCGGATCTGGGTTTCGTCCTGCCCCGCAAGATGGGCGAGGCGGGCGTCGGTGAAGCCCATCATCTTGAGGCGGCGCAGGCCGTCGGCGTCGGGCAGGCCGTGGTGGCGGACCTCGTGCTCGGCGTCCACGATCTCGCGGATGCGGGCCAGGAACCACGGGTCGAAGCGGGTGACGCGGGCGATCTCGTCGTCGGTGAGGTCGGCGCGCATCGCCTCGGCGATGACGCGGATGCGGTCGGGAGTGGCCTGGCTCAGGGCGCGGATAAAGGCGGGCTTGCCCTCTTCGGTGGCGCCGGGGATCGCGATCTCGTCGAGGCCGGTCAGCCCGTTCTCCATCGAGGCGAGCGCCTTTTGCAGCGATTCGTGGAAGGTGCGGCCGATGGCCATCACCTCGCCCACCGACTTCATCGCGGTGGTCAGCTCGGGCTTCGAGCCGGGAAACTTCTCGAAGGCGAAGCGGGGGATCTTGGTGACGACGTAGTCGATGGACGGCTCGAAACTGGCCGGCGTCACGCGGGTGATGTCGTTGTCGAGCTCGTCGAGCGTGTAGCCGACGGCGAGCTTGGCGGCGATCTTGGCGATCGAGAAGCCGGTGGCCTTGGAGGCGAGCGCCGACGAGCGGCTGACCCGCGGGTTCATCTCGATCACCACCATGCGGCCGTCGGCGGGGTTCACCGCCCACTGGACGTTCGAGCCGCCGGTCTCGACCCCGATCTCGCGCAGCACCGCGATCGAGCCGTTCCGCATCCGCTGATACTCGCGGTCGGTCAGGGTCAGCGCCGGGGCGACGGTGATCGAATCGCCGGTATGGACGCCCATCGGGTCGACGTTTTCGATCGAGCAGACGATGATGGCGTTGTCGGCGCGGTCGCGCACGACCTCGAACTCGTATTCCTTCCAGCCGAGCAGGCTTTCGTCGACGAGCACCTGCGCGACGGGGCTCGCGTCGAGGCCCGAGCGGACGATCGCCTCATAGTCGTCGCGGTTGTAGGCGACGCCGCCGCCGGTGCCGCCGAGCGTGAAGGCGGGGCGGATGATCGCCGGCAGGCCGATCTCGTCCAGCGCCGTCATCGCCTCGGCTACGCCGGCGGCGATGTCGTATTTCCCGTCCGGCCGCTTGGGCGCGCTGACGATGGTGGCGCGGGGGTTTTCCAGCCCGATCCGGTCCATCGCCTCGCGGAAGAGCTTGCGGTCCTCGGCCATCTCGATGGCGGCCCGCTGGGCGCCGATCAGCTCGACATCATACTTGTGCAGCACCCCCGCATCGGCCAGCGCCAACGCCGTGTTAAGCGCGGTCTGCCCGCCCATCGTGGGCAGCAGCGCGTCCGGCCGCTCGGCGGCGATAATCTTTTCGACGATCTCGGGGGTGATCGGCTCGATGTAGGTCGCGTCGGCCATCTCGGGGTCGGTCATGATGGTGGCCGGGTTCGAGTTGACGAGGATGACGCGGTAGCCCTCTTCGCGCAGCGCCTTGCAGGCCTGGGCGCCGGAGTAGTCGAACTCGCAGGCCTGGCCGATGACGATGGGCCCTGCGCCGATGATCAGGATCGAGGAGATGTCTGTACGTTTCGGCATGGCGGCCCCTCGGATCGTCGGTGTGCAAATCGTCCGGGGTTATAGTCGGCGCGGGTTCGGGCGCAAGGGTGGGGTGGCAGAGAAGGTTCGCGGGCCGGGCGGCAAGCGGGCTCTTGACCACGCGACGTGCAGGCAATGTCACCAGACCCGCTGGCGGGCCGGGGGCAACGATAATTTCTCGCTCGACGCGAGGTCGATGGATCTGCGCCAACGAATGGGTTGCCAAACTTGCTGGAGAGTCCGCGAGTGTTGGCACGGTCCAGCGGCCGCTTCGTCTCACAGGCTTGCATTCCCCTTGCAGTCAGATGCGAAGAACCCAGCAGTAGAGTAGACGACCGTCGCCGCGCGGTTCCGCCGGAGAGAGGGGTGCGAACCCTGCCGCCACTGGAGTCTTCGCCGGGCAGCTCACATCCGAAGGGCCATCGTTAAACCGGGTCACGCAACGCCGTCACCTCGCTTTCGAGGGCACTCGCCCCGCCGGGAAGGGTCAACCGCAGGCCCTGCGAGGTCAGCTCGGCGCCCGTGACGCGGGCGTATGCGCCTGCGGGTAGCGTCTTGAGGACGGTTTGTCCGTCAAGGCTCACGAGCTTGAAGCTGTAGCGTCCGGGTGGAAGGGCCTGTCCGTCCGCGGAGCGACCGTCCCAAGCGATTTCTCCGGCTTGCGGCGCCAGAGTCTGACGCGAAGCCTCGCGGCCGTAGCTGTCGAGCGCCACAAGTTGCACCGATTTTGCGCCCTCCGCCGGCTGAATTTCAAGTCGGATCGGCGCGCCGCCGTGCCAGACGGGTGCGGTCGTGCGCACCTCCTTGCCGATCCAGCCTGCGACGCTGCCCAGCCCCTCTGCCCGCGCAGCTGTCATCTGCTCGAGCAACTGGTTGGTGCGCGTCTGCTGCTCGACTCCAGAAAAGGTCGCCAGCTGGACGGCGAAATCCGACCCCTCCAACGGACGGAGGGGGTCCTGATTGGTGATCTGTGTCGTGAGCATTTTGAGGAAGGTCTGGAAATCTCCACCGGCAAATCCCGTCGCTGCGGGAGCTTCCGAGGAGGGGAGTGCATCGTTGGAGGCTGGGGCCGAGGTCGCTGCGCGGAGACCCGGGGCGGAGAGCGGACTCATGTTTTCTCCTGACGGTGAAAGGACGATCGGAATCGGATGAGAGGTGGCGGGGCGAGCGAAGTTGAACTCTGACCGGAGTGTTTCCTGATTTAGCGCGTCCATGCAGTGCCTTAGTGGGGACGGAGGTGATTGAAGACGGCGGCCTGGTACTTTGGAATGATCGGCTTTCTGGACATCGGCGACGGGTCGATCGTTGGAACATGGGAGGGGTAGCTGGGGTCCTGCCGTTGACGCTATTTTTGTGGCCTAGCAAGGCGGCGCCGCTATCGCACGGCGCGCAAGGCAGGTTTGATAGATTGCCCAGGCGGGTCATAGTCGGAGATCGACTCGGCGATTTATAGCGCGAGGGCCCGCGACTTTGGGCTGACCGTCAGGCAGCGGCTCGCCGCCCTCACCGTGATTCGCAGCCTGCGGCCCGCACGGGGCCGGAGTGTATTCGATTTCGCCGTGCTGTTCCCTCCCCTGGCCGTGGCCTGGGAACTGCCCCTGTGAGTGTCCATGGCCTTGCCCCTGACCGTGATTGTTCTGGCCGAATCCGTGCCGCTCGTCGGCGATACGCCCCGAAAGTGCGGGGAACCGGTCGTCCAGCGGTCGATCCGTGGCGGATCTCAGGAAATCGAGCCGGGCGTCCGGCATGCCGTTTTCGCGTAGGTCTCGCAAAAGCTGCTCGCTGTGGCGGTGGATAAGGTCGCGCGTTTCGGGCCTTTCAGCCACGATGCCGAGACCACCCTGATCATCGGTCCCCAGCATTACGGTAACGCGACCAAGCTCGACGGGGTCGAGGAGGATCTCGATGCGACCTTCGCGGGTCCGCACGATGGCATCCGTGAGCTGGCGATGCGGCGCAATGTCCGGCCCGAGGCGTGGGACGAACGTGTCCTCGCCGAGATACGCAGGGGAGGAGGCTGAACTCATGTGAGCAAGTGGGGACTGACTGGCAAACGTGCCGCTGTTGGCGAGGAGAGGGACGCCGCGATCAGGGGCATCCTGCTCGGGCAGAGCCGGAGCGACGGACGCGAAGAGCTCACGCAACGGCCGGTGCGTCGGTGTCTGCAGCTCAATGGATAGTTTGGCTGTTGCGAAAGGCGCAGTCGTTGGACCAGAGACGGTCGGTTTCTGGAAAGCGTGGCGGGGAAGGTCGTTTGACCGTTCCGGCCGCGCCGCGCGGCTGGAACGGCTCATGGGGAGAGATGCCGCACCGGATGCTTGTGCCGAGGTGCACGCCAGCTGGGCATGAAGCATCTGCCTGGCGGTATGCGCGAGAAGCCCACCGGCAACAGCGGGGAGGCCGGCCGGCATCTGTTCCTCGTCGGTCTTGTGAGCACCAGTTGCGTGCGCGGATACGGCCTCAGTCTTGAGCCCGACGGCAGAGGTAGCGGCCGGGTCTGTCTGCATCGCACGAGGGGTTGGCGGTGGCACAGTGGCTCCGGCAGCCGGAGATCGGGTGGACATATCGAGTTCACCACTCAAGGTGGGAGAAGCGATCGTGGGTTCAGACCAAATGTCACCAGCACTCGGACGCCTCTCGCCACTCGGCAGTTGAGCGTAACCAGAAGGTGCTATCCGATCGGCGGCTCCGAATTGAGGCTCAGCGGCAGAGACGTGCGTCGTGAGCCCCGGAGAAGCCGTCGCGGCCTCACTCTCAAACGTTTCATAGACGTTTCCCGAACGAATAGTGCGCGTACCGGTCGTGCTGCCAACTGCCCATGCCTGAACGACATCGACACGACCTGCACGTTCGACCGTCGCCGGTTCCGATGCAGGGATCAATAAGTTCGGCGCTGCACCTACCTGTACGAGGGAAGCAGTCCAGAACGTTGCCCCTTCGACGGCATTCTCGTTCATCTGGGGGGGGTGTCTTTGCGACTGCGGCTTAGACGGTCCCGTTGTAAGAAGTCCGATCGTCCTCGCACTCTCCAGGCATTCAAGGGCGACGGAGCTTGCCGGCGCCACAGCTTCCCGCTTGGTGAAAAGGCGCAGGGGTAACGCGCCTGCAAACTGAGGGACCCAGACGCTTTCCTCCCCCGTCGCTGCTGGAAAAATGGGTTGGTGCTCAGCTATCGGTCGCGGGGCAACTCCAACCCAAGCGGTATCTGTCGGTCCGAGGGGAGCCGCCCCAACGTTTGCTAAATCTGAGACAAGATTATCTGTCAGTCGCGCGATCGCCGATGTTGCAGGAACGCTGGTGGGCAGCACTAGCTGCCTGACTGACTCCGGGCCCAGTGCCTCGGAAAGCGTACTCGCCTGACCTGCGAGTTCTGTGGCATCCGACAGGCCCTGCAGCACCGGCAGACCGTTGGGTGATACAGGCAGCGTCTCAGTCGAATCGACGCGCACTGCTAGCTCATCCGCCGTGTCAAGTTCGTTAGTTGCACGCCGTTTGAGGGTAGTGTCTAGTCTGCATGGCTCGGGGCGAGCCGAAGCGGAAGGCGCCTCCGCGCGCGCCTCCAGCAGATCAACCGTCGCGCCGAACAACGCAGAGTCGGGCATGGTCGGCCGTTCAGTGCAGCGCGCGGCTGCGCGACTGACGTTGAGAGCAGCGACGTTCGGAAGCGTGGTCATTCTGGATCCGCGACAAGCAATGACCGTGTCGATAGCAGTCGCAGGTTACTAATTATTTACCGCCATACCGTAAACGCCTCTAATTCGCGATAGAACTGGAGCTGAAGGTGAAAATCGACGTCCATCCGCCCGCTCGACCGCTGGCACCCCGCGTTTCACAAGCGAGTGCGAATCAGCTGGAGGCGACGTTTCTCGCAGAAATGCTCAAGATTGCCATGCCTGATCCCGGCTCGGGAGGGTTCGGTGGCGGAATCGGGGAAACTCAGTTCGGGTCGTTTCTGACCGAACAGCGCGCAACTGAGATGGCCGCGCGGATTGACTTGGGGCTGACAAGGCGGCGGGGGTACGACCATGCGTGACCGGTCCGCCTATCTGGAATCGGCCTGCGGAGCTCTCATCCTTGGGCATCTCGAAGAAACTGAGGAATTCCTGAGGCGTTTCCGCACCTCGTTGGCACAGTGTCCGCTCTCTCCGGACGAGCAGGTTGCGTGCCTCTCCCTCTTCGAACGCCTCCGCGGGCTGGCGCTCGCGGCCGGAACCGGCATCGACGCGGCGCGAAGCTGGCTAGCCGATCTCTCCGCGTCCACTGGTGGACTCGACGTATATGACAGATCGGGACGCCAGCGCGTTTCGACCGGGCTCGCTGACACGCCGCGCCGCTATTGAATAAAATGCGGACAAGTCTGCTTTTGGCGTCTTTCACAGAATTCACTATTCCTTAGGTGTTGCCGGGTATGCCGGTAACTGCATCGAACGATGCCGGAAATTCCGCAGGTCAGAATGGCCGAGATATCTTGAACCAGGGCGGCAACCGCCCGAATTGCAGGAGGACACAATGTCCAGCATTCTGACCAACAATGGCGCAATGGTCGCGCTGCAGACCCTCAAGGGCATCAACTCGGCCATGGCGAAGACCCAGGACGAGATCTCGACCGGCAAGTCGGTCGCGACGGCCAAGGACAACGCGGCCGTCTGGGCGATCTCGCAGGTGATGGAGGCCGATGTCAGCGGCTTCAAGGCCATCTCGTCGAGCCTGTCGATGGGGGGCGCCGCCGTCGGCACCGCCCGCGAGGGCGCCGAGCAGGTCACCGCCCTGCTCAAGAAGATGCGCGACACGATCATCACCGCGCAGACCTCGGCCGATCGCGGCAAGCTGCAGGACGACGTCACCAACTTGAAGAAGCAGATCGACGGCGTGGTGAAATCGTCGCAGGTCAACGGCATGAACCTGCTCGATGGGTCGACCGCCACGGTCGATTTCCTGTCGGCGATCGACCGCTCGGCCAGTGGGTCGACCTCGTCCAGCATCACCGTCGCGGGGTCGAACCTCTCGACCGGCGGCTATGTCAGCAAGGCAGCGCTGGCGGGGTCCGAAGGGGCATCGGGCGCTGGCGATACCGCGGCGTTCTTCCTCAATGCGGGCGACACCGCGGGCAAGGCCATCACGATCGACGGTGCCGCGACGCTCGCGGCCGGTGACCGGATCTCGGTGACGATCGGTGACAAGGTCGCCAGCTATACGCTGACGACCGAGGATGCCGCCGCCTCCTCGCCCGCCGACATCGTCGCTGTCGGTCTGAAGTCGGCGATCGAGAAACTGGGGATCGCCGGGGTCGGCGTGGATTACGACCAGGCCGCCCCTGGTGAGCTGAACATCACCAACACGGGCACCACTGACCTGCGGGTGACGGCACAGTTCTCCAACGCAGGGGCCGGTGCCCTCGGTGGACTGGCGACCCTGTCGGTGAGCACCGAGGTCAACGCCCGGGCGGCGCTCGGCGCGATTGACGCGATGATCTCGACCGCGGCGACGTCCGCGGCCTCCTTTGGCTCGGTGGGCCGCAGGATCGAGATGCAGACCGAGTTCCTGTCGAAGCTCGGGGACTCGCTGAAGACCGGCATCGGTGCGCTGGTTGATGCCGACATGGAAGAAACCTCTGCCCGCCTGCAGGCGCTGCAGACCCAGCAGCAGCTGGGCATCCAGTCGCTGTCGATCGCCAACAAGGCGCCGCAGAACATCCTCGCGCTGTTCCGCGGCTGATGACAGCGGCCGGGGCGGCATAGTCGCCCCGGCCTTCCCCCACGCAGCTTGAAGGGAGCGCCCCCTTGACCATGCAAGCCCCAGGCAACTTTGCCCGCAGCGCCGGTTTCAACACCGTACGCTCGCACCGAGACGTGGAATACGACGCCTTTTCAAGAGTGACGCGCGATCTTCAGCGCGCCAGCCGGGGCGAGATGTCGCTCGCCCGCGCCGCCGCCGTGAATGCCGACCTGTGGTCGACCCTCGCCGCGGATCTGGCGGACGACGGCAACGATCTGCCCGATGACCTGAAGGCGCGGCTCCTGTCACTCGCCATCTTTTCCATCCGCCAGTCGCACCGGGCCATCGCCGGTCATGCCGAACCCGCCGCTCTGATCGACGTCAACCTGGCGATCATGAAGGGCCTGCGCGGGGAGGTTGCGGCATGAGCGGCCTCATCCTCAAGCTCGCTCCGGGTGAGCGGGTCCTGATCAACGGCGCTGTGATCGAGAACGGTGATCGGCGGGCACGGATCGCGATCCGTACCCCCAACGCCAACATCCTGCGCCTGAAGGAGGCGATTCACCCCGACGACGTTGCGACCCCGGTGGCCAGGGTCTGCTTTGCCGCCCAGATGATCCTGTCGGGGGACGCTGACCCCGAACCTGGCCGGCGCGACCTGATGCGGGGGATCGAGCAGCTCTCGCAGGTCTTCGATGACCGTGACAGCCGGGCCGCGCTCGACGGTGCGACGGCGGATGTGGCCGCCGGGAACGTCTACCAGGCCCTGCGCCGACTGCGTGGTCTTCTCGGCCGAGAGGCGCGACTGTTCGCGCAGCTTTCATGAGCTATCAGCCGGTCGTCGGTGCAGGCGGTTACGCGGGGTGGAAGATCCTGTCCCGGACCGCAACGCTCCAGCGCGGGATCATCGCCCGCGACCCGGCGATCGCACGCGACAACGAGCATTTCCGCACCCGGATGGCGAGCGTGACGTCCGCGGAGCAGCTCGTCAGCGACAGTCGGCTGTTGCGCACCGCGCTGAGCGCCTACGGCCTCGAGGCGGACGCGAGCAAGCGGTTTTTCATCCGCAAGGTGCTCGAATCGGATCTGTCCGACCCGCGGAGCTTGGCGAACCGGCTCGGCGACAAGCGATATCGGACGATGGCAGAGGCCTTTGGCTTTGGCGCTGGCGGCAAGCGGGCGACCGGGCTGGTTGCGACGGTCACTGAGCGCCACGTTGCCGCCGAGTTGGAGCGGCGGGTCGGCACCGCGGACGGCAATCTGCGGCTAGCGATGAATGCTCAGCGGGAGCTGCCGGTGCTTGCGGCGTCTGGTGCGACGGACCGCGGGAAGTGGTTCAGCATCCTGGGCTCGATGCCGCTGCGCAAGGTGTTTGAGGGCGCGCTGGGACTTGGCAAGGAATTTGGCAAGCTGCCGATCGACCGGCAGGCGGACGAACTCGCCGAGCGAACCCAGAGGGTAACCGGCAGTTCGTCGGTCAGCGCGTTCGGAGATTCGGCCACTGTGGAGAAACTGCTGACGCGATTCCTGGTCCGCGCGGGTGCTGCGACCGGAACCCAGTCGTCATATAACGCAGCGCTGGCGTTGCTTGGGTGAGGTCGCGGGCGGTTTCACGGAGGCTTGGGCGTACGCAGCTCTAGTGGAAGACGGCGGAACAGACGCGGGCGGAGCCGCGCACTGCGCCGGTGAGAGAGCAGGCGCGATGACAGAGAAACGCGATCGGCGAGCTGCCGTCGGGCAACGCTCGCCAGTTCATGTCTGAGGTTAGCTGTCGTCGTCTGTGGGGGCTCGCCATCCGTTGACCCCCGACCAGCCGGGCCGGCCGAAGAAATCCCCCGCGCCAGCCCCGGCGCTACCCCAGCGCCAACCCGACCAGCACACCCACTCCAAGCAACGCGACGGCCCAGACTGCCTCGCCCGAACGGGAGCGCTCGACGACCACCGCGGGGGGCTCGGGGCGGGACAGGCGGTCGATCTGGCGGTCCACGAGTTCCGGCAGCAGCGGGCCGTGCCGCCCGAGCGCCTGCAGCGCCCGCAGCCCGTCACGGGCCGCCGCGCGGGGGCCGAGGTTGTCGCGGATGTAGCGCTCGACCACCGGGCGGGCCGCCGCCCACATGTTGATCTGCGGATCGAGGCTTCGAGCGACGCCCTCGACCACCACCATCGTGCGCTGAAGCAGGATCAGCTCGGTACGCGTCGCCATCCCGAAGCGCTCGGTCACCTCGAAAAGATAGGCCAGCAGGTTCGCCATCGAGATGCGCGAGGCGTCCGCGCCGAAGATCGGCTCGCCGACCGAGCGCAGCGCGCGCGCGAACTGGGCCATGTCGCGGTCGGGGGGGACGTAGCCGGCCTCGAAATGCACCCGCGCGACGCGGTGATAGTCGCGCTGGATGAAGCCGTAGATGATCTCAGCATAGACCCGGCGGGTGTATTCGTCGATCTCGCCCATGATGCCGAAATCGAAGGCCACGATGTCGCCGTTCGGCGCGACCCGCAGGTTCCCCTGATGCATGTCGGCGTGAAAGAACCCGTCGCGCAGCGCGTGGTTCAGGAACAGCTGGATCAGCCGTTCGGCCAGGGCATGGCGGTCGTGGCCGGCGGCGGCGATGGCGTCGACCTCGGCCATCGGGATGCCGTCGGCCCAGTCGCTGGTCATCACCCGCCGCGCGCTCAGCGGCCAGTGCGGCAGCGGCACCGACAGCCCCGCGTCGCCGCGGGTGTTCTCGGCGAACTCCGAGGCCGAAGCGGCCTCAAGCCGCAGGTCCAGCTCGCCCAGCACGACGGACTCGAAATGCGCCACCACGTCGCGGGGCCTGAGCCGGCGGCTGCCGGGCGACAGCCGCTCGATCATCCCCGCGGCCAGGTGGAAGGCGTCGATGTCGCGGCGGAAGGCCGCCTCGATCCCCGGGCGCAGCACCTTGACCGCGACCCGCGCCCCGTCGTCGGCGCGCCGCGCCTCATGGACCTGGGCGATCGAGGCCGCCGCGACCGGCTCGGAAAATGCCGAAAACAGCGTCTCGACCGGCGCGCCCAGCTCGGACTGGACCAGCGCGCGGGCCTCGGCGGTCGGGAAGGGCGGCAGCCGGTCCTGCAGCATCCTGAGCTGCTCGGCCATGCCGGTCCCGACCACGTCGGGGCGGGTCGAGAGGATCTGGCCAAACTTGATGTAGGCCGGCCCCAGCGCCGTGATCGCGCGGGTCACCGGGGGCAGGGCGGGGTCGCCCGCATAGCCGAGCCAGGCGAAGGGCCAGCCCATGATCCGCGCGGCAGCCCGCACGCGCGGCGGCGCGCTGAGCGCGTCGAGCGCCGCGCCCATCGCGCCGGTGCGCTGGAAGGTGGCGCCGGTGCGGATCAGCCGCCAGATGTTGTGGGGCCCGCGCATCAGCCGCGGCCCCGCGCTCGCAGGCCCCGTGCCCCGCAACCGCCTCGGGCTGGACGCAAATATCCTCCGGGGGTGCGGGGGTGGAAAACCCCCGCTCGGCCGCGGTCCGGGGCGCCCCCGGCCGGCACCGCGCTCACAGCTTCCACCCGGAATGCAGCGCCGCGATCCCCATCGAGAGGTTGCGATAGGCGACCTGCCCGAAGCCTGCGTCGCGGATCATCTGGGCAAAGCGCTCCTGATCCGGGAAGCGGCGGATCGACTCGACGAGATATTGGTAGGAATCGCGGTCGCTCGCCACCAGCTTCCCCAGCGGCGGGATCACGTTGAAGGAATAGCGGTCATAGGCCCATTGCAGCGCCGGCACCGGCAGCTGGCTGAACTCGAGCACCATCAGCCGCCCTCCAGGACGCAGCACCCGGTAGGCCTCGGCCATCGCCGCCTCGATCCGGGTGACGTTGCGGATGCCGAAGCTGATCGTGTAGCGGTCGAAGCTCGCATCCGCGAAGGGCAGCGCCATCGCGTCGCCCGTGACCCAGGCCAGCCGGTCGGCGAGGCGGCCCGCCTCGGCGCGCTTCCTCCCCTCGACCAGCATCGATTCGGTCATGTCGCAGACGGTTACCCGTGCCCCCGGCGCGCGGTCGAGAAAGCGGAACGCGATGTCGCCGGTCCCGCCCGCCACGTCCAGCAGCGCCTGCCCGTCGCGGGGCGCGAGCCAGTCCATCATCGCCTGCTTCCACAGCCGGTGGACGCCGACGCTCATCAGGTCGTTCATCACGTCGTATTTCGAGGCGACGCGCGAGAACACCCCGTGGACGAGCCCCGCCTTGTCGCCCTCGGGGACGTCGCGGAAGCCGAAATGGGTCCGCCGCGCGCGCGCGTCGTCCGCCCCGTCGCCGGAGGAAGGCGTCGCGGGCGCGGCGGATTGTGTCGGGCGGTCGTCGGTCATAGCTCTCGGTCCATGCGGCGGGGCGCGAAGGGCGCGGCCCTGCGGGTCGGGCGGCACCATGCAGCGGATGGGGGGGAAATGCCAGAACTGCCAGAGGTGGAAACCGTCCGGCGCGGCCTCGCGCCGCATCTGACCGGCCAGCGGATCGCCCGCGTGGACCAGCGCCGCCCCGACCTGCGTTGGAAGATGCCCGAGGATCTGGTGCAGGTGCTGACCGGGGCGCGGGTGACCGATCTGCGCCGGCGCTCGAAATACCTGCTGGCCGATCTCGACCGGGGACCGAGCCTGCTCGTTCACCTCGGGATGTCCGGGCGGGTGCGAGTCGAGGGGGCGGCGCTCGGCAGCTTTCACCACGACCCGGCGATCCTGCCGCAGCACGACCACCTGGTCCTGACGACCGAGGCCGGGGTGACCGTCACGCTCAACGACGCCCGGCGGTTCGGCGCGGTGGACCTCGTGCGGCCGGGCGAGACGCACCCGCTGCTGGCCAGCCTTGGCCCCGAGCCGCTGTCCGATGACTTCACCCCCGCGGTGCTGGCGGCGGCGTTCCGCGGCCGGCGGATGCCGGTCAAGGCGGCGCTGCTCGACCAGCGGATCGTCGCGGGCCTGGGCAACATCTATGTCTGCGAGGCGCTGTTCCGGGCCGGCATCCACCCGCTCAGGGCTGCGGGCCGGATCGGCCCGGCGCGGCTTGCGGCGCTGCACGCGGCCATCCGCGCGGTACTGGTCGAGGCGATCGCCGCCGGGGGGTCGAGCCTGCGCGACCACCGGCAGGCGTCGGGCGAGCTGGGGTATTTCCAGCACAGCTTCCGCGTCTATGACCGCGAGGGGCAGCCGTGCGCGCGGCCGGGCTGCGCGGGCACGGTGCGGCGGATCGTCCAGTCCGGGCGCTCGACCTGGTACTGCCCCACCTGCCAGCACTGACCCCCGCCATCGCCGCGCCCCGCGCCGCCCACTTCCCCCCTTGCCCGGGCTTTGCTAGCACCGGCTCAAGCACAGCAAGGGGGGAACCCGCATGGCCTACCAGACCATCCTCGTCGAGATCGCCGACCGTGTCGCGCTGGTCCGACTGAACCGTCCCGAGGCGCTCAACGCGCTCAACGCCCAGCTCATCGGCGAGCTGGCGGCGGCGCTGACGGCCGCGGACGCCGATCCGGCCGTGCGCTGCATCGTGCTGACCGGCAGCGAAAAGGCCTTTGCCGCCGGCGCCGACATCAAGGAAATGGCGGAAAAGTCCTATGTGGACGTGCTGATGGGCGACCTCTTCGGGGGCGAGATCGACCAGATCAACCGCGTCCGCAAGCCGATCATCGCCGCCGTCTCGGGCTATGCGCTGGGCGGGGGATGCGAGCTCGCCATGATGTGCGACTTCATCATCGCCTCCGAGACCGCCAAGTTCGGCCAGCCCGAGATCAACCTCGGCGTGATCGCCGGGATCGGCGGCACCCAGCGCCTGACCCGCTTCGTCGGCAAGTCGAAGGCGATGGACATGAACCTGACCGGCCGCTTCATGGACGCGGCCGAGGCCGAGCGCTCGGGGCTGGTCAGCCGCGTGGTGCCCGCCGACAAGCTGATGGACGAGGCGATGGGCGCGGCGCGCAAGATCGCCGCCAAGTCCGCCATCGCCACCCAGGTCGCCAAGGAGACGGTGAACCGCGCCTTCGAGACGACCCTGCGCGAGGGGCTTCTGTTCGAGCGCCGGGCCTTCCACGCGCTCTTCGCCACCGAGGACCAGGCCGAGGGGATGAGCGCCTTCGCCGAAAAGCGCGAGGCGCAGTTCCGCGACCGCTGAGGCGGGGCCCGGGCAGGGGGCCGTACAGGGCAGGGGGCGATTCGGGCTTCCCTTGGCGGGGCGTCTCGTCTATAGGGCCCCCTGACATGCGCGTGGGCCCGCTTAAGGCATGAACCATGACCGCCTGTCCCTTCGGGGACCGGGCGGCAGTTCGGGGTTTGCGCGATGACGACGAGATTTGACCGCAACTGACCCGAAAGCTGATCCTCATGGCCAACACGCCCCAGTCCAAGAAACGCGCCCGCCAGACCGAACGCCGCACCGCCGTGAACAAGGCGCGCCGCTCGCGCATCCGCACCTTCATCCGCAAGGTCGAGGAAGCGATCGCCGGCGGCGACGCGAAGGTCGCGGCCGAGGCGCTGACCGCGGCCCAGCCCGAGCTGATGCGCGGCGTGACGAAGGGCGTGATCCACAAGAACACCGCCTCGCGCAAGATCTCGCGCCTGGCGTCGCGGGTGAAAGCCCTGTCGCAGGCCTGAGCCGGCGCCGCCGCGGCGCCCCTTGGGCCGCCCGGCATCGCCCGCCACACAGGGGCGCGGACCGCATCCGGCGGCCGCGCCCTTTCGCATCCGCAGCATCGCCCGTTCGGGCAAGCTGCTGTATTTTATGTGTATTATGCCTACTGCGGCATAGTGGCAGATTCGCCCCACAAAGGTGCTGTCAAGTTCATAGTTCGGTTGCGGGGCCGTCGCGCTTGGCGCTAGCGTCTCGGAAGCGATTCACGTCGTGACAGGGAAGAACCGTCCGGGAGAGGCCAGCTGCCGCCGCCCCGCCCGGACGCAGCGCGCGGCCCGAAGCCTGCCCAACGCAGGGTTTCGCGGCGCCGCGGCTGTCCGCGCCGGCTGCCACCGGCCGCGGACGACCCGGGACAGATCGGTCGGGGCCCCCGGGCCTCTGTCGCCGCTTGATTGCGGCGGACGTCCGATCTGTTGCCGTTTCCTGTCATGGCGCTGTTGCACTGGCCCGCCGGCGTTCCCGGCGGGGATGGGGACACGAGGGACGGACGAATGGACAAGCTGTGGGCGGGGGCGCGGCCCGAACTCGAGGCGCAGGTCGGGGCCAACAACTACATGACCTGGCTGGCGCCGCTGAGCCTGCGGGCCATCGATTCCGGCGCGGCCGACATCGTCTGCCCGACCCGGTTCCTGTCGGACTGGGTATCGCGCCATTATGCCCGCCCGATCGTCGAGGCGCTGGTCCGGCAGGGTGCCCCGGTCGAGCGCGTGACCTTCACCGTCGCCGCCGTCCCCGCCCCGGCGCGCCGCGCCGCCCCGGCCGCCAGCGCCGCG
>NZ_JBHMQU010000065.1:0-693 GCF_042435015.1 Paracoccus panacisoli
CAACCGCGCCAAATTCAATCGCCGACTCTGGTTTCCGCTGGATGAACATCGGGGGTCACAGCAGTGCCTCTCGAAGACCTCGATAGAGGCCTTTTGCGTGCAGTGTGGCTGCGCGGCTCTCGCGTTTGGTGGGCTCAGGCCTCCAGTGACGCGATTGTGGACAGGGACTTCATGTTCCGCATCTGGGATATGCAGGGTGTTTGGCTAGAGCGGCTTGCGTTCACCTTGGACCGGGTATTTCTCCAGATGCCTGATTGCCTAATCTGGCACCTGAAGATGGCGCCGTGGGCGGCGATGAACGCATCTGAGATTGTGGCAGCCACGCCGGAGGAGATCGCCCAAGACGTCTCCAGCACCCTTGACCCTGCGACTACGACAATCACGACGGATGTCGGCGCTGCGTTTTACCGTGGCCTGTCGCACGTGGACAACGTCGCCGAGGCAACCTTGGTGCGCTCGTTCGTCGAGCAAGCAGTAAAGCTCTCTGGCAGAACTGACGTTTCCGTGGACGCACTCATGGGCGAGATAGTTCCATCGCCACAAGCCCGGCAGATGCACGCGTTCGCCCCGCAGGACTTCCGCGACCATGTTCGTGATGCCATAGGTCGGGAGGTCGTCACGATTGACCTGCCACTGAACTTTCATCCAACGGCGACCGGAGCCGGGTTTGTGTTTACGCCTGTTGGCGCGGGT
>NZ_JBHMQU010000066.1:0-3486 GCF_042435015.1 Paracoccus panacisoli
GCGCGGCCCCCGACGCCGAGGCGATCACGGCCGAGGCCCGCGCGGCGCTCGACGCCGCTGCGCGCACCGCGCTGCGCCCGGTGCTGAACCTGACCGGCACAGTGCTGCACACCAATCTGGGCCGGGCGCTGCTGGCCGAGGCCGCCGTCGCCGCCGCGACCGACGCGATGCGCGCGCCGCTGGCGCTGGAATACGACCTCGCCACCGGCGCCCGCGGCGAGCGCGACGACCACATCGCCCCGCTGATCTGCGCCCTGACCGGGGCCGAGGCCGCCACGGTCGTCAACAACAACGCCGCCGCGGTGCTCATCGCCCTCAACACCCTGGCCGAGGGGCGGGCGGCCATCGTCTCGCGCGGCGAGCTCGTCGAGATCGGCGGCGCCTTCCGGATCCCCGACATCATGGCGCGCGCGGGCGTGCGACTGGTCGAGGTCGGCACCACCAACCGCACCCACCCGCGCGACTACCGCGCCGCCGTGGGGGCGGACACGGCGCTGATGCTCAAGGTCCATCCGTCGAACTACCGGATCGAGGGGTTCACCCGCAGCGTCCCCGCCCCCGAGCTCGCCGCCATCGCCGCCGACGCGGGGGTGCCGCTGATGAACGACCTCGGCTCGGGGACGCTGGTCGACATGACCCGTTGGGGCCTGCCCGCCGAGCCGACCGTGCGGGCGGCGGTGGCCGAGGGGGCGGACCTCGTGACCTTCTCAGGCGACAAGCTGCTGGGCGGGCCGCAGGCGGGGTTCATCGTCGGGCGCGCCGATCTGATCGCGCGGATCAACCGCAACCCGCTCAAGCGGGCGCTGCGGCTGGACAAGATCCGCCTTGCGGCAATCGAGGCGACGCTGCGCCTCTATCTCGACCCCGACCGGCTGGCCGAACGTCTGCCGACCCTGCGGCTCTTGACCCGGCCCGAGGCCGAGATCCGCGCCCAGGCCGAGCGGCTGGCGCCCGCGGTGGCGCGGCTGCTGCCGGGCCATGTGGTCACGGTCGAACCCTGCGCGAGCCAGATCGGCTCGGGCGCCCTGCCGGTCGAGACGCTTCCCTCGGCGGCGCTGGCGATCCGGGCCGAGGACGGCGCCGGCGACGCGCCCGAGCGGCTCGCCGCGCGGCTGCGCGCGGGGGACCGCCCGGTGATCGGGCGCATCCGCGAGGGCGCGCTGATCCTCGACCTGCGTTGCCTTTCGGATGACGGCGCGCTGCTGGCCGCGCTGGCATGATCGTCGGGACGGCCGGGCATATCGACCACGGCAAGACCGCGCTCGTCCGCGCGCTGACCGGCGTCGATGCCGACCGGCTGGCCGAGGAAAAATCGCGCGGCATCACCATCGAGCTGGGGTTCGCCTATGCCGACCTCGGCGGCGGCGGGATCACCGGCTTCGTCGACGTGCCGGGGCACGAGCGGCTGGTCCACACCATGCTCGCCGGCGCGGGGGGTATCGACCTCGCGCTGCTGGTGGTGGCCGCCGACGACGGGGTGATGCCGCAGACGCGCGAGCATCTGGCGATCCTCGACCTGCTGGGCGTGCACCGCGGCATCGTCGCGCTGAGCAAGGCCGACCTCGCCGATGCCGACCGGCGGGCGGCGGTCACGGGCGAGATCGACGCGCTGCTGGCCGGCACGGGGCTCGCCGGCGCGCCGGTGATCCCGGTCTCTGCGGTCACGGGCGAGGGGGTGGCGGCGCTGACCGCCGCGCTCGCCGCCGCCGAGGCCGCCACCACAGCGCGCCGCACCGACGCGCGGTTCCGGCTGAGCGTGGACCGCAGCTTCACGCTCAAGGGCATCGGGACGGTGGTCACGGGAACGGTCGCCGCGGGGCGGCTGGCGGTGGGGGATACGGTCGTGCTCTCCCCCTCGGGGCGTGCGGCGCGGGTGCGGGGCATCCACGCCCAGAACCGCCCGGCGGCCGAGGGGCGCGCGGGCCAGCGCTGCGCGCTGAACCTCGCGGGCGACGGCATCGCCCCCGACGCCATCCCGCGCGGCGAGGTGGTGGGCGACCCGGCCCTGCACGCGCCGACCGACCGGATCGACGCGCGGCTGCGGGTGCTCGGGTCCGAGCCGAAGCCGGTGGCCACGTTGTTCCCGGCCCGGCTGCACGCCGGCGCGGTCGAGGTCGGCGCGCGGGTGGTGCCGCTGGGCGATCCGCTGAACCCCGGCGCGGCGGGGCTGGTGCAGCTCGTGCTCGACCGCCCCATCGCGGCGGTGGTGGGCGAGGCCTACGTGCTGCGCGACGTCTCGGCCCGGCGGACCATCGGCGGGGGGCAGTTCATTGACCTGCGCGCGCCCGCCCGGCGGCGGCGGACGCCCGAGCGCCGCGCGCTGCTTGAGGCCGCGGCGCACCCCGACCCCGCCGCGGCGCTGGTGGGGATGCTGGCGGTGGCGCCGCACGTGGTCGATCTCGACGGCTTCATCCGCGACCGCGGGTTGGGCGAGGCCGCCGCCGCGCGGCTGGCCCAAGGCGTCGCGGTGCTGGACGGCCCGCCGCGGCTGGCGTTGGCTCCGGAGACGCTGGCCCAGCTCTCCGAGGCCGCCGAGGCGGCGCTGGCCGCGTTCCACGACGAGACGCCCGAGATGCAGGGCCTCGGGCGCGAGCGGCTGCGGCTGGCGCTGACCCCGCGGCTGCCGAAGCCGGGCTTCGCGGCCTTCATCGCCGGGCGCATCGCGGCGGGCGCGATGGTGGCCGAGGGCAGCTTTCTGCGCCTGCCCGGCCATGTCGCGCGAATGTCGCCCGAGGACGAGGCGCTGCTGGCCCGCGCCCTGCCCGAACTGGGCGGCGACGCCCGCTTCCGCCCCCCGCGGGTGCGCGACATGGCGACGGCGTGGGGGGTGCCCGAGGCCGACCTGCGCCGGGCGCTCAAGTCGGCCGCGCGGCAGGGGCGGGTGGACCAGATCCGCCACGACCATTTCTTCCTGCGCGCCACCACCGCCGAGATGGTGGCGATCATCGCCGAGGTTCAGGCCGCCGCGCCCGATGGCTGGGTCACGGCGGCGGCCTTCCGCGACCGGGTCCAGAACGGGCGCAAGGTGGCCATCGAGATCCTCGACTTCTATGATCGGCAGGGCGTCACCTTGCGCCGCGGCGATTTGCGGCGCATCAATCCCCATCGCGCCGACCTGTTCGGCTAGGCCCCGCGCGGGCCGCGACTGGAGGAGAATCGTCCCCGGTGGGGCGGCCGGACTTCAAATCCGGTTGGGGCAGCGCGCCTGTCCCGGGTGGGTTCGACTCCCATTCTCCTCCGCCAGTCCCCTTCCCCGAAACGACGACGCCCCGCCGGTAAGGGCGGGGCGCTGGAGGGTCCTGCGGAGGGCTCAGCCGTTGAGGTCGAGACCGCGGGCGGTCGGCGGCTGCCAGGTCTTGGACTCGGGCACGGCGCCCGCGGTGTTCGTCCCGATCTGCGAGCCGCCGGTGCCGCCGGTCCAGCCGGTCGAGCCGGCGCTGCCCGGGGCGGTGCCGTCGGCGGCGCCCTGCGCGGGGGCGGTCGCCG
>NZ_JBHMQU010000067.1:0-35036 GCF_042435015.1 Paracoccus panacisoli
TCCGATCTCCGTTTCCTTGGTCACGATCTTATCTTCGTGTCCACGAAACCGGCAGCAGGCCACCGAGCGGGTTTTCGTTGTGCTACCCGATCTCCACCCCCTGACGGCTTTGGACGAGGTGATGTGGGGAGATCTCGCCGATGAGCCCTTCATCGTCAGCGAAGCCGCGCCGGGCCAGGAGATCCATGACCATCTGGTGCGGGAGTTGGCGGATCTCGGCCGGCATCCCGAGATCCAGGTTCAATCGGTCGGTCGGGACAACCTGCTGCCGCTGGTGGCGATCGGCCAGGGTCTGACGCTGGTGAGCGAGGCCATGACGGTGGCCGCGCTTCCAGGCATCACATACCGACCCATCGCCGCCGAGGTGCTTCCATTTTCGGCGGTTTGGTCCCCGGCGAACGACAATCCCGCGTTCCGCAGGTTGCTCTCCATGGCAAAGGCGGCGTCTGCCAAGGCTATGAGGCTCAGGCAAGCGGCTTCGCAGATTGGGGCGAGCGACGTGCTTTTGCGAAGCCGCGATCTGTCGCAATAAATCGCTCCAGCATCGGCACAATGAGCCTAACGGGATCGGCGACGGGCTGGCCGCTCTCGCGGGCCAGCACCTCGGCATAGGCGACCAGATCGCGGTGAAGCGGCGCAGGCAGCTCCACCGTCACTTTCACGGGTTTGTCGTCGGGCAGCGGGCCGAGTTTCAGCTTGGTCATGGTCAACCTCCTGCCGGCTCGAACACTAAATCGCGGGTCACGATGATCCTGACCGGGAAGCCCGGCCGGATGGTCAGCGTGGGGGCAACCTGCAACTGACGTTGCACGATCTGCTGGCCCGCCTGATTGACGGTATCCTGCGCCCCGTCGCGGATGGCGCGGATAAGCCGGTCCTCGTCGCTGGTCGCCAGTTCCGCGCCGACCGCGAGCAGCGTGGAGAGGCCAGCCGCTTTCATCAGATCCCACCAGTGGTAGTCGATCCCGTCCTCAAGGCCGGCATAGCCGCTGGCGTCCGCGCCCGGCAGGCGTTCAAGGACGATGGAACGGCCGCCCGGCAGGATCAGGCGATTCCAGACAAGCAGGACGCGGCGCTGGCCGAAGGTCACGCCGTCATCGTATTGGCCGATGATGCGCGTTCCCTGCGGGATCAGGAGCAGCGAGCCGGTGGGGCTGTCATAGACGTTCTCCGTCACCTGTGCGGTGATCTGGCCCGGAAGGTCGGAACGGATGCCGGTGATGAGCGCGGCCGGGATCACGGCTCCGGCTTGAAGAATGTAGGGCGAGGCCGGCGGTGCGACGCGATCCGGAGCGACGGTCTGCCGGTCCACCGGCCCGTTGAGGAAAGCGGTATGGCGATTCTGGCCCGCCGTTCCGTCCGGTTGTCCTGTGAGCCCAGCCAGTCCGGGCATAGCTGTTCCGGCCGGACCTCCCGTGCGTGGGCCGGACTGGAAAAATACGTTGCTCAACCGTGCGGCTTCTTCTTCCGCGAGGCGGCGTTGTTCCTCGGGATCGACGGCAGGGGTTGTGATGGCAGGCGGAACGACCGGCTGTCCCCGATTTTGCGCATCGAGGATTGGCCGGCCAAGGTCGCCCGGCAATGCCGGCCCCAGGATCGGGCCAGTATAATCGCGCGGGAGACCGGCGAGGCCATCCGCAGTGGGACGGTTCTCGGTTGAGTAGAGTTCGCCTCCTCCCGGCCCCACCTCGCGGGTCTGGAGCGCATAGATCAGCGCTCCCCCGACACCGAGAAGCGCGGCGGCGCCGACGCCTGCTAGCACCTTGCGGGACAAACGGGTGACGCGGGGCGGCTCGGCGCGCAACCGCATGGGCGCGGCGGTGTTGGTATCGCTCATGAAGGCGATCCTCCCGTGGTCGCGTCGGCCGGCTGGGTAGCGGCCTGTCTCTGCTCGGTGCGGACGATTCTGACCACCTTCTGGCGGTCACCGCTGCCAAGGCGCAGTTCCGCCGCGCCGAACAGCCTGTCGACGATCAGGACATTTTGGTGGATGCGCGAATTGACGATCTGCGGTTCGCCGTCGGAACCGAGAACGAACAGGGGCGGCATCTCGCCCTGCACGATGCCGCGCGGGAAGACGACATAGACGCGCCTGCCGTCGTCGAAGACCGAGACTGGACGCCATGGCGGGCTGTCGCCTTGCACCTGCAAGCCGTAGCGATAGTTGCGCGCGGCCTCGGCCGGGATGACGGGGACCGACGGCGCGGTCGCCCGGCTGCCCGGCGGCGGTGCCGGATACGCCCATGCCACGGCAGGCATATAGAGCGCTTCGCGGGCGCGAAGTTCGATCATGTAGATGCGCCGGTCGGTGGTGATGACGAGGTTGGTCGAGATGTCCGGCCGGGTCGGCTTCACCAGCACATGCACTCGGCGCGTCGGACCGCTTCCGCTCTCTGTGTCGCCGATCACCCACCTGGCCGTGTCGCCCGCGGCGATCGGTCCCGCGCCGGTCAGGCTCTCGCCCGGCTCCAGCGCGATGGTGGTGATCTGTCCGACGGCGGCATAGATTTGATAGAGCGCGCCTTCCGACCAGGGATAGATCTGTATGGCATTGTAATAGCCTTCGCGACGCGGCTCGACACGGGCGGCGGCATTGGCGTTCTCGACGCGGCCCGTGGCCGTGCCGGCAGCCTCGCCGCCCCGCGCCACAGTCCAGGCGGGCGGCACATGCAGCGGCCTTGGGCGTGCATCGGTGATGGGAGCCTGCGCGGACGGAAGAGGCGGGACATCGGCGTCGTAGCTGAATTGCGGTGTCCGGTTGGTGGCGCAGCCAGCGAGCATGGTTGCGGCAAGCAAAAAAGCCGGAAAGCCGAGTTTACGGAAAGCCGGAAAAGCGGGTTTACTCAAAGACGTGCGGATCATTGACTCATCTCCCGCGACCAGTTGATCGCGTTGACATAGATTCCCAAGGGATTGGCGCGCAGCCGCTCGGCGTCGCGCGGAGGCTGGATCACGATGGTCAGGATCGCGGTCCATCGCTCCGTGGTGGAAAGCTGGCCGTTCTCGTAGTGCCGTTCGGTCCAGGCCACGCGAAAACTGTCCGGCGACGCCCGGATGATGCTCGACACCTCGACGGCGACCTGCTGGCGGCCGACGCGCGTGAACGGGTCGTTGGCGCGGGCGTAGTCGTTGAGCGCCACGGCGCCGCGATCCGTGGTCCAGTCATAGGCCCTGAGCCAGTTCTGACGGACAATGATCGGGTCAGCGGGAAGCGAGCGGACCTGTTCGATGAAGCGGCCGAGATGGAATGCGATCTGCGGATCGGTCGGCCGATAATCGGCCGTAGCAGGAGCAACGGTCTGCGACTGGCCGAGATTGTCGACTTGAACGACCCAGGGCACGACGGTTCCGCGCGCAGATTGCCAGACAAGAGCGCCGGCGAAGCTGACCGAGAGGATCAGCGAACCGAACGCCATGTAGCGCCAGTTCCTCGCCTGCACGCGGGCCGAGCCGATGCGGTCGTCCCAGACTTGCGCGGCGCGCTGATAGGGCGTTTCGGGTTCCGGCACCTTGCCGTAATGGGTCGTCGGTCGTTTGAAGATGTTCATGTGCGGTCACTTTCGGAAAGGCTGACTGAGGAGCCGCCACCGTGGCTGTCGCCGGACCGGACGGCATGGGCGGCAGCGGTGACGCCGTGGCTCATCGCCCGGCTGCGGCGCATCTGCTGCGCCCAGGCCGGTGGACCATCAGCGGCTGAAGGAGGTGATTGCTCGGGCGATGGGGCGCCCCCGACCGTGCCCATGGACGAACTGCCGCCAGACGCCGCAAACCCGGCCCTTGCGCCATCGGAATAGCTGGACTTCATGCTGTCGGCGGCACGGGAGGCTGCGCGCTTCAGGGGCGAGATGGCAGCCGAGCCTGCGGCACGCGCCACACCGCCAAGGCCGGAGGTGACCCCAGCCGCACCAGCCTCACCCATCGAACCGAGGGTATAGGCCGACGATGCCGCACCGGCGACCGAGGCCCCGCCGCGTGCAAGTGCAGCACCGCCCGAGAGTGTGGCACCGCCCCCCCGCGCAGCAAGCATGGTCGCACCACCGGCAGCGATCGCGGCACCGCCGACAGCGAGGCCAGTCCCGACGGCAGCGCCAGCACTGAGTTGTGGGCCGCCGGAGACGAGGCCGGTGGCGATGCCGGGGCCGAAGATGCCGAGGCCGAGAAGGGAAAGGGCTGCCAGCACGATCGCCATGGCGTCGTCGATGGTCGGGGTTGCGCCGCCGAAGCCGGCGGTGAACTGGCCGAAGAGTGTCGAGCCGATGCCGATGATAACGGCGAGGACCAACACCTTGATGCCGGAAGAGATGACGTTCCCCAGAACCCGTTCCGCCATGAAGGCGGTCTTGCCGAACAGGCCGAAGGGGATCAGCACGAAGCCCGCAAGCGTGGTCAGCTTGAACTCGATCAGGGTGACGAAAAGCTGGATTGCCAAAATAAAGAAGGCGAGGATAACCAGTGCCCAGGCGAAGAACAGGCAGAGGATCTGCACCAGGTTTTCAAAGACGGCGATCCAGCCCATGAGACTGGAGATAGATTCGAGCAGCGGCCGCCCGGCGTCGAGACCGATCTGAGCAACGCGGCCGGGGCGCAGGAGATCTGCGGCCGAAAAGCCGGTGCCGGAAGCCATGAGGCCCAGCCCGGCGAAGCTCTCGAAGACGATGCGTGCGAGGCTGTTCCAGTTGCCAATGATATAGGCGAAGACACCGACAAAGATCGTCTTCTTCACCAGGCGCGCGAGAATGTCGTCGTCGGCGCCCCAGGCCCAAAACAGGGCGGCAAGCGTGACATCGATGACGATCAGCGTCGTCGCGATGAAGGCAACTTCACCGCCGAGCAGGCCGAAGCCCGAGTCGATGTAGCTGGTAAAAATTCCAAGAAAGTTGTCGATGACCCCCGTTCCGCCCATGATTATCGCTCCCCATCCGTGCCAGGCGTTGACTGCGCCGGCGACCGTCCGAGGAAGCGGTCGCGGGTTTCGGCCCAGATCGCGAGGCATTCGGCGTCATTGGCCGCCGCCTCGCCCATTTCCTGACAGCGGCGCTGCCCCTCGCGCAGGGGATCGACCTGTCGCGTCTGCAAAGGAACGGAAGGCGCGGGACCAGCTACATCCTCGCGGTTCATCTCGATGATCGCCGCCGTGATGGCGACGGCGACGAATACGATGGCCGCGATCCGGGCCAGCACCTTCCCCTCCATGATGGGCCTCCCCGGCGTCAGTTGAACATCTGCGCGTTGCCGGGCTGGTAGCCCGAGCCCGGCGTCAGGAAGCGTTCGCGCTGGATGCGGCCCTGTTCGGCGGCGGTCGCGCGTTCGGCTTCCATCAGGGCGTCGGCCCGGCCGTTGGCCGAGATGACCGCGATCAGGTCGGAAAGCTGCTGCGACTGGAGCGCCAGAAGCTGGTTACCGGCTTGGGTGGCCTGAAGCGCGCCGGTCGCGCCTTGGCTTTCGCCGACGAGCGCGGACATCTCGGCGCGGTTGGTGTCGATGTTGCCGACGACGCCTGCCTGGACCCGCATGGCATCCTGCAGCCCGCCCACCGTATTCTCCCAGCGGGACCGGGCATCGGCGATGAGCTGCTGATCGGTGGCCGTAAGGGACAGGTTGCCGTAGTCCTGCTGGAACATCTGGTCGATGTTCTGCACGTCGAAGGCGATGTTCTGGGCCTGCCCGAGAAGCTGCTGGGTCCGCTGGACGTTCTGCTGAAGCGCCTGGAGCGAACTGTAAGGCAGGCTGGCGAGATTGCGGGCCTGGTTGATCAGCATCTGCGCCTCGTTCTGGAGCGAGGTGATCTGATTGTTGATCTGCTCCAGCGTGCGGGCGGCGGTCAGGAGGTTCTCGGCATGGTTGGTCGGATCATAGACGATACGGCCAAAACCGCCGAAGAAAGCATAGGCCGGCGTGGTGAACACAGGGGCCAGCACCATCGGCGCGGCGAGCGCAAGGGCGAGCGCCGAAGCGCTGACCATGCGTGTGAACCGGGAAATTGTGCGTGTCATGGGGTAATCTCCTCTTCTTCCAGGATGAGTTCGATTTCGCCGAGGTCAGCGACCGTCGGCGGCAGGGTCTCGCTTTCGGTCGCGAGATTGGTGAGGTCCGGGATGAGATCGGCGGCCCAGTCGACGTCGCGTGCCCGGAGCCAGGCGGCGAGGAATCCGTCGCGGCCGTGTTCGGCGAGGATTTCGGTGATCAGGGCCTGATCGGATTTGGCCGAGGCGGCGCAGAGCGCCAGACCGACCTCCGACAATCCAAGATCGAACAGGCGGTTGCCACGCCGGGACTGGCAGTAGTAGTCCCGCTTCGGAGTCGCCCTGGCCAGGATTTCGATCTGGCGGTCGTTGAGGCCAAAGCGGCGATAGATCGCGGTGATCTGGGGTTCGATGGCGCGTTCGTTTGGCAGGAGAAGCCGGGTCGGACAACTTTCGATTATGGCAGGGGCGATGTTGCTGCCGTCGATGTCGGACAGCGACTGCGTGGCGAAGATGACGCTGGCGTTCTTCTTGCGCAGGGTCTTGAGCCATTCTCTGAGTTGGTCCGCGAACCCTTCGTCGTCCAGCGCAAGCCAGCCCTCGTCGATGATCAGCAGCGTAGGTTGCCCACCCAACCGATCGCCGATGCGGTGGAAGAGATAGGAGAGGACGGCGGGCGCTGCGCCGGTGCCGACGAGGCCCTCGATTTCAAATGCCTGGACATCGGCCGAACCGAGATGTTCGCTCTCGGCGTCGAGCAGCCGACCATACGGGCCGCCGACGCAATAAGGCCGTAGCGCCTGTTTCAGGTCGTTGGACTGGAGCAGCACGGCAAGGCCGGTGATGGTGCGTTCGCCGACCGGGGCGGAAGCAAGCGAAGTCAGCGCCGTCCAAATATGTTCCTTGACGTCCGGGGTGATCTGGATGTTCTCGCGCATCAGGATCGCGACGATCCAGTCCGCAGCCCAGGCGCGCTCGGAGGTCTGGTGAATACGAGCCAGCGGTTGCAGCGAGACGGAAGCCTCGGCCGCATCGGTCAGCTCGCCGCCAAGATCGTGCCAGTCCCCTTGCATGGCGAGGGCGCAGGCGCGGATGGACCCCCCGAAATCGAAGGCAAAGACCTGAGCGCGCGGATAGCGACGAAACTGCAAGGCCATCAGCGCCAGCAGCACGGATTTGCCCGCGCCGGTCGGTCCGACGACGAGGGTATGGCCCACGTCGCCCACATGCAGGGAAAGCCGGAACGGCGTCGATCCCTCGGTCCTGCCGTAAAGCAGTGGGGGTGCGCCGAGATGATCGTCGCGTTCCGGCCCCGCCCACACGGCGGACGAAGGGACCATGTGGGCAAGGTTGAGCGTCGAGACCGGCGGCTGCCGGACATTGGCATAGGCATGTCCGGGCAGGCTGCCGAGCCAGGCGTCGACGGCATTGACCGTCTCGACCATGACGCTGAAATCGCGGGACTGGATGATCTTTTCGACCAGCCGCAGCTTTTCGTCGGCGCGGCGGGCATCCTCGTCCCAGACGGTGACGGTCGCCGTGACATAGGCCATGCCGGCCATGTCGGCACCGAGTTCCTGCAACGCCATGTCCGCGTCGGCCGCCTTGTTCGCTGCATCGGTGTCCACGAGCGCAGATTGCTCGTTGGTCATCACCTCCTTGATGATCGCCGCGATGCTCTTGCGCTTGGCGAACCATTGCCGCCTGATCCGGGTCAGCAGCTTGGTGGCGTCGGTCTTGTCCATGAGGATAGCGCGGGTGGACCATCGATAGGGAAAGGCCAGCCGGTTCATCTCGTCGAGCAGGCCGGGTGTGGTGGTGCCCGGAAACCCGGTGATCGTCAGAAGCCGGAGATGTTGATTGCCCAGTCGGGGTTCCAGGCCGCCGGTCAGCGGCTGATCGGCCAGCAGCGCATCGAGATAGACCGGAGTTTCGGGCACGCGGACGCGATGCCGGTTGGTCGAGATCGTCGAGTGGAGGTAGGTCAGCGTGCCGGCGTCATCGAGCCATCGGCACTCGGGCATGAAGCCGTCGAGCAGTGCCAGCACGCGGTCGGTGCGGTCGATGAAGCCGCGCACCAGCTCCCAGGGGTTCACGCCCGAGGTCTCGCGGCCCTCGTAAAGCCAGGACTCCGAGCGTGCGGCATCTTCTGCGGGCGGGAGCCAGAGGAAGGTCAGGAAATAACCCGAGACGAAATGGCTGCCCTCCTCCTCGAAATCGGCCTTGCGCTCGGCATCGACCAGCGCCGAGGCCGGATCGGGGAAGCGGCTTGAGGGATAGCTTGCGGCTTCCGACCGCTGTGCTTCGACAAAGATGGCCCACCCGGAGCCGAGACGGCGGAAAGCGTTGTTCAGCCGCCCGGCCACCGCGACCAGCTCGGCCGCCACGGCGGAATCCAGATCGGGACCGCGGAACTTCGCCGTGCGCTGGAACGAGCCGTCCTTGTTCAGCACGACGCCGGAGCCGACTAGCGCCACCCAGGGAAGGTAGTCGGCAAGACGGGAGGCGGTGCGACGGTATTCTGCGAGATTCATCATGGCTTGTGCCTCACACCGAAAGATGGCCGGGGATGCGCAGATGGCGGCGCGCGACCTCGACGAAGAGCGGATCGCGTTTGGCGGCCCAGACGGCGGCGATGTGACCGACCGCCCAGATCAGGATGCCTGCAAGCCATAGCTGGAGGCCGAGGCCGACGGCGCCAGCCAGCGTGCCGTTGAGGATCGCGACGGAGCGCGGCGCCCCGCCGAGCAGGATCGGCTCGGTCAGGGCGCGGTGGACCGGGACAGCGAAACCCGGCACCGTATCGAGGGCCTCGAAACTCACGGCCATCAGACCAGCACTCCGCCGCCGAAGCTGAAGAACGACAGGAAGAAGCTCGATGCCGCGAAGGCGATGGAGATCCCGAAGACGATCTGGATCAGCCGTCTGAAGCCGCCGCCGGTATCGCCGAAGGCCAGCGTCAGGCCAGTGACGATGATGATGATCACCGCCACGATTTTCGCCACCGGGCCTTCGACGGATTCGAGGATGGATTGCAGCGGCGCCTCCCAGGGCATGGAGGAGCCGGAAGCCCAGGCCGGCGACGTCATCAGGCTCACCCAGGCGAAGGCCGATGCGGTTGCGATATGGTGGCGGATGCGGAAGGCACGACGGATCATGCAGGTTCTCCAGTGTTGTGAGGGGTGTCGGGTTCTGAAAAGGCGGAGGAAATTCGGTAGTCTCCGTCCGGCCCGAGCCCCTCGACGCGGGCAAGCTCGGCAAGGCGGCGCGCGGAACCGCGCCCGGAGAGGACGGCAACAAGGTCGATGGTTTCCGCGATCATCGCGCGCGGCACGGTGACGACCGCTTCCTGGATGAGTTGTTCGAGACGGCGCAGGGCACCGATGCCGGAACCGGCATGGATGGTGCCGATCCCTCCGGGATGGCCGGTGCCCCAGGCTTTGAGCAGGTCCAGAGCTTCGGCCCCACGGACCTCACCGATCGGGATACGGTCGGGGCGCAGGCGCAAGGACGAGCGCACCAGATCGGACAGAGTGGCGACACCATCCTTGGTCCGCATGGCAACCAGATTGGGCGCCGCGCATTGCAGCTCGCGGGTGTCCTCGATGATGACGACGCGATCATGCGTCTTCGCCACCTCGGCGAGGAGCGCGTTCGTGAGCGTCGTTTTGCCCGTGCTCGTGCCGCCCGCCACCAGTATATTGGCGCGGGATGCGACTGCCGCGCGCAGCGTCTCGGCCTGTTCGGCAGACATGATGCCCGCCGCCACATAGTCGTCCAAGCTGAACACGGCGACGGCGGGCTTACGAATGGCGAAGGCAGGCGAGGACACCACCGGGGGCAGCAACCCCTCGAAGCGCTCTCCCGATTCCGGCAGCTCCGCCGAGACCCGTGGGCTGCGCGCATGCACTTCGACGCCGACATGGTGGGCCACCAGCCGCACGATGCGCTCGCCATCGGCGGCGGACAGGATCTCGCCGGTATCGGCCAGCCCCTCGGACAGCCGGTCGACCCAGATGCGCCCGTCGGGATTCAGCATGACCTCGACGACAGACGGGTCTTGCAGCAAGGTTGAGATGGCAGGCCCGAGCGCCGTCCGGAGCATACGCGCGCCGCGGTCCACCGTTGCCTGTTTGTGGTTGATGCCTGCCATCTCGTCCCCGTTCCACCGGGGAGGCGAGAGACGATCCCCGGATGGGGATGACTAAAAGAGACCCAAATCGGGTCGTTTCAACAAGTTTCGACCGTCGTAGTAGCGTAGCGCGCAAATACAGGAGAACGGCGGTGACCCCATCTAGGACCAAGCCTGAAAGCAGCGCCTTGGTCCTTGTCAGGTGATTCGGTTCATCGCGCGGCGGTCAGGAGCCAGCTCCGCACATCCGCTGTCGGTTCAGGGTGGCGCGGCTTGCGCGGCGAAACCAGGTAGAAGTCCGATCCGACGCGCAATTCCGTCGCGAAGGGGCGCGCGAGGCGGCCTGCATCAATATCGTCCTGCACGAAGAACAGGCTCGCTAGCGCCAGACCCTGGCCGGCGACAGCCGCGTCAACGGCGAGCGATGTCTGGTTGAAGCGAATGTTCTTGGCTGAGGCGGTCACGCCGCCCGGATAGGCTCGTTCGAGGAACTGTGGCCAGAAATTATGCGCGTCGTGTAGGAGCGCATAGCGCGTGAGATTGTCGTCCTCGTCGGGCGGACCGAGCTTTTCGAGGAGAAGCGGGCTGGCAACCGCGACGATCACCTGCTCGAACAGGAGTTCGGTGTTGAGGCCCGCCCCGAAGGGTGGCCGCCCGTAGCGCACGGCGATGTCGACCGCATCCGTCTGGAAGCTGGAAAGCCGATCCGTGGCAAGGATACGAAGGTCTATATCCGGGTGTGCGGCGGTGAAATCTGGCAGGCGCGGGATCAGCCAGCGTGATGCGAAGGTCGGCGTGACGCTGATGGTCAGGTGCCTGGGTTCCGGCTTCAGCATTTCGGTCGCCTCGGCGATCAACTCGAACGCCCGGCGGATATTTGCGACGTAGCTGCGGCCCGCCTCCGTCAAGGCCAGCGTGCGTGGCTGGCGCTCAAACAGCTTCAGCCCGAGTTCGGTTTCCAGCCCGCGAATCTGCTGCGCGACCGCCCCTTGCGTAACGCCCAGCTCCTCGGCCGCGAGCCGGAAGTTGAGATGCCGCGTCACGACCTCGAATACGCGCAGGCCGTTGAGCGAGGGGAGTCGAGGGAAACCTTCCAACATACGATAGATTTTCTACAGAGTGATGGGAGTGGAACTGGTTCGTATCCCGTTACAAGGGATGATACCAATCCTTAGCGCCGCCGCATAGGCGGCTTTACGATCAATACTCTCTCAGAGGCCACGAATATGACAGTAGAAAAAATCGCAATCATCACAGCTGGCGGTAGCGGAATGGGGGCGGCTGCTACGCGCCGGCTGGCGGCAGGTGGGTTCAAGGTCGCGGTTCTCTCGTCCTCTGGCAAGGGTGAGGCACTGGCACAGGAACTCGGGGGCTTCGGCGTCACGGGCTCGAACCAGTCGAATGACGACTTGAAGCGCCTCGTCGACGGCACCCTTGAGCGTTGGGGACGTATCGACGCGCTGGTCAACAGCGCCGGCCACGGCCCGCGCAAGCAGATCCTCGAAATCACCGACGAGGACTGGCACGCAGGGTTCGACACCTATTTCCTGAACGTCGTGCGGTCGGCTCGGCTCGTCGCTCCGACCATGCAGAAGCAGAAGGGCGGCGTCATCATCAACATCTCGACGGCCTGGGCCTTCGAGCCGAGTGCGATGTTCCCGACCTCGGCCGTTGCTCGTGCCGGGCTCGCATCTTTCACCAAGATCTTCGCCGATACCTATGCGGCCGACAACATTCGCATGAACAACGTGCTGCCCGGCTGGATCGACAGTCTCCCCGCGACCGAGGAGCGCCGCGACGGCGTGCCTTTGAAGCGTTACGGCACCTCCGAGGAAATCGCGGCGACGGTTGCCTTCCTCGCTTCCGATGGCGCGGCCTATATCACTGGCCAGAATATCCGGGTCGACGGCGGCGTCACCCGCGCCGTGTAAGCCCATGAAGAAAACCGCCTGGCTTGCCTTCTGCTTCCTCGGATTCATCTGGGGAAGCAATTTCATCTTCGTCAAATGGGCGGCGGAATACATCACGCCCGCACAGATCACGCTCCTGCGGGTGATCTTCGGCTTTCTGCCGGTCTTCCTGTTCGCGCTCTCTCGGGGCGAACTGCGATGGAGCCATGCCCGTCATCTGCATCATTTCGCGGTCATGGCGCTGGTGGCGACCGCCCTCTACTATTTCGCCTTCGCCAAGGGCACGGCCTTGCTGCCGTCGAGCATCGCCGGAATGCTGAGCGGGGCGATCCCGCTCTTCACCTTCGTCTGCGCCTTCCTGTTCCTGCGCGAGGAACGCATTACGGGGACAAAAGCGATCGGTGTCGCCCTCGGCTTTCTCGGCGTGTTGTTGATCGCGCAACCGTGGTCAGCCGATGGCGACATCGACATGGCAGGGGTCGCTTGGATGATCGCGGGCACCTTCAGCGTCGGTTGCTCCTTCGTCTATGCCAGAAAATTCGTCAGCCCGCTGAAGCTGCCGGCCGCCGCCTTGACCACTTACCAGATCGGCATCGCCATGCTTCTGCTGTTCCTGGTGATCCCGGTCGAGGGGATTGGCGCGGTCTTCGCCGACGACCGGGCCTGGATCGGTCTTGTCATCGGTCTTGGCCTCTGCGGAACCGGCCTTGCCTATGTCGCCTATTATCACATCGTCGAAAACCTCGGCGCGCTGGCGGCTTCGAGCGTTACCTACATTCCTCCGGTCGTGGCCCTGGTGATCGGCGTCGTGTTCGTCGGCGAGGCGATCCGGCCGATCGGCTACTTGGCGATGTGCCTCATTCTCGCAGGAGTCGCTCTGCTTCAGTTCGGGTCGCGGAAGGTTGCATCCGAGGTCGAGCCAGATGCCGGTGTCGGCCTTGCTCCTGCCGGAAAAGCACCATGAAGCAGGCATTGCTCCATGATGTCTGGCTGGTGCTGGCCGATGCGGTCAAACAGCGAACGCCCTTTACGCTGATGCAACTCGCGACCGTCGGCGAGGACGGTGCGCCGAAGATCCGAACCATCGTGCTGCGCAGCTTCAACGAGGCATCTGCGAGTCTGTCCTTCATCACCGACCTGCGTTCGCCCAAGGTTCGGGAGATCACGGCCAATCCGTGCGTATCGCTTGCCGGCTTCGACAATGAGAGGGTCGTTCAACTGCGCATCGACGGTCGGGCGGAGATCATCGAAGACGAGACGAGGCGGCGGGACTTCTGGAACGCGCTGCGCCCGCATACACATATCCTCTTTCGGTCGGCACTGCCGCCGGGGACAGTGCTGGCCTCGCCGAATGAAATGGAAACCGACGATAGCGATCCGGCGACCGCCTATGCGCGGTTCTGCCTGGTCGAGATCGTCATAAGCCATGTGGAACGACTGGATCTTTCCTCAGAGCCGCATAGGCGATTCAGCTTCAGGCATGAAATCGGCGGCTGGACCGGAACCTGGATCGCGCCCTGAGAGAAGAACCAGATCAACGCAGTCGAGGTTAGCGCGAGTGGAGGCGATACCCCATCCATCCGCTTCGTGAGAAAAGCAACGCACTGACCTGATGCTGATGTTCTGCCGAATTGGGCGTTTCAGACCCGGTATTGCTCGTCCGACACTTGTTCCAGCCAATCTACGGTCTTGCCATCGACGGCTTCGGAGAAGGCAATATGGCTCATCCCGACCGTGGCGGCCGCACCGTGCCAGTGCTTGACGCCCGGCGGAATCCAGACGGTATCGCCCGGCCGGATCTCCTGCACGGGGCCATCCCAAAGCTGCACCAGACCGACACCCGCCTTCACGATCAGCGTCTGGCCGAGAGGATGGGTATGCCAGGCCGTGCGTGCGCCGGGCTCGAAGGTGACGGTAGCGCCGCTTATCCGGGCCTCGCCGCTTCCTTGAAACGGATCGTCGACCCGGACGACGCCGGTGAAGTAGTCCGGCGAGCCGGCACGCGAAGGCTGCGAGCCGGTGCGGGTGACGATGATTTCTGAATGCTCAACGGTTGGCACGGTCAAAATCCTTGGTTGGTGCGGTGAGGTTGGACGCGGGCCTTTCCGGCCACGATCAGGTGATCGAGCGGGCTGTATCGGACTGCATCCTCACTTCTGGAAAACGTCCTTGGCAATCGCGAAGGCCGACACGGCACTTGGCCACCCGGAATAGAAGGCCATGTGGGTGATGGTCTCGACCAGTTCGGTTTCCGTCACACCATTCTGGCGCGCGATATTGAGGTGGGATCGAAGCTGGTCGGGACGGTTCAGGACGATCAGCGCCGTCACCGTAACCAGACTGCGGTCGCGTTTGGAAAGCTCCGGGCGTTCCCAGATGTCGCCATACAGCACCCCGTCGGTAAGTTCGGCCATCTTCGGGGCGATGTCACCATAGAGCTGCTGCGCGCGGGTCTGCTGCGGGGCCGAAGCCGTATCAGAGGTTTCGCTTGGGTTGTTCGCCATGTTGGAAATTCCTCTGGCAGGGATGAACTGGTTCGGGACGTGCAACTTTCGAGCGGCACTTCCCCGGATGGCAAAAACGGCGGCCGAGTGGAAGGATCGGCCGCCGGGTCGAAAAGCATCTGCCGGCGACTAGAGGGTCCGAGCGAAGAACGGGGTCAGCTTGCCCATCGCGGCCGCAACATATTCGGGAACCCAGTAGGTCTCGATATGAGCGGCGCCGTCGATCAGGAACATCTCCTTATCCGTCGTGCCAGTGGCCTTGGGAAAGGCGTCCTCGGTCATGTAGAGGCTGTCGGCTTTGCTGCCGGCGATCATCAGCAGCGGCTGGTCGATTAGGTCGATCTGGTCGGTCGCATCCCACCGCATCAGGTCCAGCAAGCTGCTGGTGGTGTATCTGAAGGTCGAGCCGGTGTGCGCGTGGGTCCGCCAGTAATATTCGTAGCCCTGCCGATACATCTCGAAGGGCAGCGCGGCGATCTGCTCATCCGTCATGTCGGCATCGCCCGAGTAGAGCACCTTGCCGCCGGCCACTTCCTGGGCACGCGCTGCGGATGCCTGACGCAGACGCTCCTGGATGCTGTCCAGTGCCGAATCCGCGAAGCCATTGCGGCGAACGCGCCCGGAGTTGAACATGCTGAGCGTCGCGACCGACTTGAAGCGCTTGTCGGTCTTTGCTGCCGCCAGCGAGTATCCCCCGCCGCCGCAGATGCCGAACAGTCCCAGACGTTCAACATCGACGCCCGGATATTGCGTGATGAAATCGGCCATGCCGTGGATGTCCTCGATGCGGTTAGAGGGCTTGTCCACGCTGCGCGGCTCGCCACCGCTTGCACCTTGGTAGGAGGCATCGGCGGTGATGGTGATGTAGCCCTGTTCGGCCAGGTGCTGGGCATAGAGGCCCGCGACCTGTTCCTTCACGCCGCCGTTCGGGTGCGCCACGACGATGGCGGGATATTTCCGGCTCTGGTCGTAACCCGCCGGCGTATAGACGTTCGCGGCAATATCCAGCCCATGCAGCTTGTAGCTGACTGGGTGGACGTTGACCTTGCCCGTCTTGTTCGTGGTGATCGCGCCGCGATAGACGGGGGTAAAGTCACTTATTCTGGTGTCGTTCATCTGATTGTTCCTTTTACTTTCAAAGCCTGTTCAGAGGCCGGTCATCTTCAGGACGGCCTCGGGCAGGCGTTCGCCCTGCGGCGCGATTGCCTCATCGTTGCCCGAGCCAGTCCGTCACCCGCTCCAGCGTGCGCCGTTCCTGATCGGCCTCGAGCACGAACGGCTCGGCAAGCCTCGCTTGCGGTGCGTGTTCGGCGACGACGGTCAGGCTGTTGCCGATGCCGTAACCGCCGTGGGTGATGAAGGGGATCAGCGTCTTGCCGGAAAGATCATGCCCCGACAGGAACGAGCGGATGACGGGCGGGACAGACCCTCCCCAGATTGGGAATCCGAGCCAGATCGTGTCGTAATCCGTGATATTCTCGACGCCGGCCTCCAGCGCCGGTTCATAGCCGCTCTCCCGCTCGCGCGTGGCCTGTGCGACAGTTTCCTCGTAGTCTTCCGGGTAAGGTGTCGCTGGCACGATCTCGAAGACCCGCGCGTCCATCGCCCGGCCGATCTGGCCCGCGATGACGCGCGTATTGCCGCTGCGCGAAAAGTAAACCACCAGATTGCCCGGTCCCGCCGCATAGGCCGCGCCCAGTCCGATGCCGCGTCCCGCAACGAGGGCGGCAGGCAGGACCAGGATGGATTGCAGCAACGTCCTTCGGATTCTGTTCATGGCTGTCCTTCCTTTCGCGATCACTGACCTCACAATTGCTGCCGCCAGAAGCGGACGGCCTCGGCGATCCAGCCCTCGGCGCTGGTGTCGGTGCCAGCCCCGAAGCCATGGCCGACATTGGGAAAGCGATGATATTCGACCGGCGTGCCGATCCGGCGCAGGGCGGCGATCCTGCGCTCCATGTTGGCGGGTGGGGCGATGCCATCCCGTTCGCCCACGACCACGAAGGTTGGCGGCTCTGTCTCGGCCAGATCGGAATGGCTGGTATAGGCCATGACGACGGCAGCCGGTTTCGGGAGAGCGGCCCCGCCGAAGGCGGCAGGTCCGTGCGAGCCGATGTAGGCTGCCATCCGTGCGCCCGCTGAACTGCCCCAAAGGGAATAGCCATCGGTGCCGACACCCAGCTCTTCCGCGTTGCGGAAGATCCAGGTGATTGCGGCGGCCAGATCCTCGGTGGCGACCTGGCCGCCCTGACCCACCCGATAGGTCAGGACGAAAGCGTTCAGCCCAAGATCGCTGATCGCCTCGGCATAGGGGAAGCCCTCATGCACCGAACCGACATAGGAAAAGCCGCCTCCCGGCGCGATCACCGCGAAGGGGGCGCCGGGGCGGCCGCGGTAGAAGAACAGGCCGGTCGCGGCCTTGGCGGGGTCGGCCCGCCTCTCCGCTTCGGAGTAGATGTCGTAGAACACCGTCTGCCCGGCGCTCGCGTCGTCGATCATCCGGTTCAGGGCCGCGACGACCGTGCCGGTATCGACGGCGCTATGATAGGGCAGCAGACTGGCCATCTGGCCGAGCGGCATCGCGGCGTCGTAGCGGCGGCCCGACCACGGCAGGATGCGCTCGGCAAATCCGGCAAAGGCGGGATTGTCGAGAATGTCGGCCAGCCGCCCGTCGGCTGCCAGATGCTTGTCCAGAACCTCGACGCTTTGCTCCGCGAGCATGGAGACCTCCCCGGCTGGCCGTTCTTCCGCCACCGCCAGTGGCGCCAGCGCGAGCAGAAACGGGATCAGACAGACTGTTCTTCGCATGTGTTGTGTCTCCGGGCTTCGATCAGGCGGGAATGCCGCCTCGGCTCACCGATGCGCCATCGCGCGTCAGGAGCATCCATCGTGCCTGACAGAAATATAGACAGCGGGCATCGCAGGGATTAGCCGCCTCAATCCGCATGATATTATAAGATTGGCTAATCAATCCGTGGCGCACCCAACGATGCGCCACGGCAGTATTCACGCCTTGCGGTGCTTGCGTTCGCGCAAGAAGGCCAGGCCATAGTAGGTCAGCGCCGCATAAAGCCCGATGATCGACAGATAGTTCGCGAAGAATCCGAGAGTGCTTTCGTTGAAGTCCCACATGTCGAGCGCGTATTCAAAGCGCAGTTTGGTCCCCAACCCCATCTCAAGCGTGGCCAGAACGCCTTTCACCACGACAATGGCAGTAACCGCGCGCAGTGCCCAGGTTCGCAGGGGGCTTGTCCCCTTGATGCCAAGCGCCTGGCGCGTGACATTCATCACCATCTGCCAGCGCGTGCCGAGATGCACGGCCAGAAATACCAGTGCCCAATAGGCAACAAACATATGCGCTGCGCGCACCGCAAAGGCTCCGTCCAGCGCCAGTGCGGCGAACACGTCCTGCGAGATCAGGATGCTGGTTGCCAGCAGGATCAGCATCGAGATCGCCATGCCCGCGATCACGATGGCATTGAGCGTGCGGGGCGGGTCGTAGTGCCCCCGCTTGACGGCGCCATACCAGCGCCGGTTGAAGACATTGTGCGCGATCAGCAGGGCGAAGAAACCCGTGCCGATCACCTCGTGCGTCAGGTTGTCCTGCCACCAATAGGCGAGACCGGCGACGAAAAGCCCGACGGCGAGGAAGTCCAGAAGGACGCGGATGCGGATGGTCATCGGCGATCCTGCAGCGGGAGGGGTCCGGCGGCCGAGAGGGTGGGGTTCACTGTCCGAACCTCCGCATGTCGTTGTAGGTATACAGATAATCCGAACCTTCCCGCGACTGGTGGCAACGCTGGCAGCGGGCGGTGTTCTCATCCATGTTGACCCTACGGTCGCCCCAATAGAACTGGAACTGCCAGTCGCCGGTGCGGCGGCGGTCGTCGAAGTCCTCGCCCCAGCCCGCGCCCTTCTGCATCACGAAATAGCGGTAAACCTCATCCGAGCCGTCGCGGTAATCGACCAGCACGACATGCGTGCCGTCCGGGATCGGCTGCCCCGCCTGCACCGCGTCGAGGGCTTCCTGGGTGGTCATTATGTGCTCGACGACATTGCCACGGGTGACGGTGGTATAGTGGATCAGCGCATCCAGATCAGGAAATGTGACGCGCGTTTCCTCGGCGGCGGCCCACCAGGCTGCGAACGGTGTAACTCCGAGGGCGGCGGCAAGGGCAAGGCGGCGTAGAGAAAGCGTCATCGGAACTCCTGGCTGTGGGCGCGGCCCGAATCCGAAGCCAGCGCGTCCAGTGGCAAAAAATACTATGTGCAAAGGCTCCAATCGATTAGATGGGGTAAACTGCATACGGTCATTAGGTGAGGTGATAAATGTCGAACGAAAACTTCAACGCCCTCGCCACGTTTGCCACCGTCGCGCGGGAGCGCAGCTTCACCAAAGCGGCCGCGAAGCTGGGGATTTCCCAATCCGCGTTGAGCCAGTCGATCCGCAACCTGGAGGAAAGGCTGGGCATCCGCCTGCTGACCCGAACCACGCGCAGCGTGTCGCCGACCGAGGCTGGTGAACGCCTCCTCTCGACGATCTCACCGAAGTTTGACGAAATCGAAACCGCGCTGGCCGATCTCAGCGCCATGCGGGAAAAGCCCGCAGGCACGATCCGCATCACGGCCGGCGAGCATCCGGCGGTCTCGATCCTGCAACCGGCACTGGCGAGGTTCCTGCCGGAATATCCCGACATCAAGGTCGAGTTGATCGTGGATTACGGCCTGACCGACATCGTGGCCCAAGGCTATGACGCCGGCGTCCGCCTCGGCGAGCAACTGGCCAAGGATATGGTCGCGGTCAGGATCGGGCCGGAAATGCGTATGGCGGTGGTGGCCTCGCCCGCCTATTTCGAGCGCCATCCGGTCCCGCAGACCGCCGAGGACCTGATCGCTCATAACTGCATCAGCTCCCGCCTGCCGACCTATGGCGGCATTTTTCAGTGGGGGCTGGAAAAGGACGGGCACGAGGTGAAGGTGCGCAGCGAGGGACAGTTGGTGCTGAACACCCTCGGGCTCAGGATCGCCTGCGCCCTGGACGGGCTGGGCATCGCCTATCTGCCCGAGGATCAGGCCCTGCCTCACATCGCGGAAGGCCGCCTGATCCGCGTGCTGGACGATTGGTGCCCGCGCTTTTCCGGGTATCACCTCTATTATCCCAGCCGGAAACACCCGTCCCCGGCGTTTTCGCTGCTGCTGGACCGGCTGCGGTATCGGGAATAGGTCAGCCCGCCGCGCGATCCCGCACCGCCTGAAGCTCCGCACGGATCTGATCAGGCTCCTGCGCCAGCGGCATGTTGGCCTTGTCCCTTGCCCCGTCCAGCGCATCGGCGGGATCGGCTGCCAGCGGCGCGAACACCGTGTCGAAATCCGCCTGCTCCGGCCCGGTCTCGGCATGAAGTTCGAAGGTCTTGCGCAGGGCAGCCTCCGAGGAAAGGCTGCGCACCAGCACCTCGGCGATCTGCCGCCGCGCGATCACGCCGTCCGTGGGGTTGCCAGCCAGATCCTTGTCGCCCTGCAACATCAGGAGCTGCAACTGGTCGGGCCGGTTGTGGTCGAACCAAGCCGGCCGCACGATGGTATAGGGAAGGCCGCTGGCGCGCACCAGCCGTTCGCCACGCCGCTTCCAGTCATGCGAACCCCGGCGATCCGTCGCGCCGATGGTGGACATCAGCGCGATCCGTGCCCTCCGGTTGCCAAGCGCCGCCAGCACATTGCGCACCGCGCCGTAATCGACATCGGCGGCTGCCGCCGGATTGCCGTAGCTGCCATGGGTGAACACGATCGCATCGACGCCCTCGACGGCAGCCGAAAGGGTCTCGGGCCGGGTCATGTCGCCCACGACCGTCTGGACGGATGCGGGGAAATCCTTTGCCCGCGAGCCATCGCGCACCAGCGCGCGCAAAGTATAGCCGTGCGCCAGACCCGAGGCGACGACGTGCTGGCCGATGCTTCCCGTCGCTCCCACGACCAGCAGCACCCCGGAAATCTTGCTCATTCGACCTCTCCCTCAAAGGATTGCGGCCGGGTCGATCATCGAACCCGGCCGCAAGCTGCGTCCGATGAACAGGCCGCGCCGAGGGCGCGGCCCTGTCCAGAAGATCAGTCCAGACCCTTCTCAGTCAGGAATGCCGCGGTGTGTGCCGCGATCTCGACGTTGTTCAGGTCCGAGAACGGGAAATGGGTGTTCCCGGTGATGCCGATCTCGGGCAGGTGAACCAGCGTGGCGTCGCCGCCATGGCGGTTGATCGCCTCGACCCAGAGCTGGGCCATCGCCAGGCGGACACGCCAGTTGTCCTCGCCACGCCGTTCAGTCGGCTCGGTGGGGATATTGTCGCCATAGTAGATCAGGATCGGGAAGCGGGTCAGCTTCTGGAACTCCTCCAGCGGCACGGCTTCCGCTGCCAGCGGCCCGGCCGCGCTCGGCATGGTTTCCGGCACCTCGCCCTCGGGGAAGACGAAGCCGCTGCCCGGTTCATAGGCGACGATCCCCCGGACATATTCGTTCCGCATTGCCGTCAGCCAGCCGGGACCCCCGCCCTGAGAGTGGGTGAACAGGACCGCCGTGCCCAACCTGTCGACCAGCGCCGACATCGCATCCGCGATCACGTTCGGATCATAGGGGCCGGTGTTCGGCGTGACCGAGCGCAGGAACTGCTCCAGCGTCTCGGGGCTCTGATCGACCTGGACACCCTCGAAATAGTCGGGCCAGGTGCCGAAGCGGAACTGGTCGAAGAACAACTGGTCGAAAGGCGTCGGCTCGATGGTTGCGGCCTCAAGGCTGTTCCCGGCCCGGCCCCGGCGCGGCTGATCGACCAGATAGACCGGATAGCCCATGCGCAGGAAAAGGGTCTGGAAGCCCTCGCGCCCGTCGGCCGTGGTCTCCCAGCTCCGCCCCGACTGGTAGGCGCCGTGCAGCATCACGATGGGCGTCGATTTGGCGTCCTGCGGAATCTGGAAGAAGGTGTAGAGGTGATCGCCGTGGATGCTCTGCCCCTCGGCGGTCGGCGCGTTGTTGTTATAGGTGCCGGGCGTGGTGGCGACCGAGCCGCCAACCGCGAAGCTACCCTGCTCGCGAATCACGAGCGGTTCGGCCTGCTGCGCCGAGGCGCCGGAAGCCGCGATAATGCCAGTCGATACCACCAGTGCCCCCAGAATGTTCATGGAATGCCTCAATAGACGGTCTCCCCGAGTTCGTGTGTTAGGCAGCGAACTTAGGTCGTAGCGGGTCAACCGATAAGGCAGGGCAATTCGATAGGGCCTATTAGATCATCTTATGAATTGGTTGCTGCACTAAGCTGCCGGTCTATTAGCAACCGGCACGCTGAGCACGCCCACCCTTAACTGACAGATTAACATGGCACAGAACATATATGACAATCCCGACTTCTTCGACAGCTATAGTCAGCTACCCCGGCAGGTGCGGGGGCTGGACGGTGCCCCTGAATGGCAAGCCATTCAGGCCCTGCTGCCGGATTTGACGGACAAGCGCGTAGCCGATCTGGGCTGCGGCTTCGGCTGGGCTTCGCGCTGGTTTCGCGAACAGGGCGCGGCTTCGGTCGCGGGCTTCGACCTGTCGCGCAACATGATCGAGCGGGCGCGGGCCGACACTTCCGAACCGGCCATCGACTACCGCATCGCCGACCTGGAGATGCTCGATCTGCCGGAGGCTGCTTTCGATCTGGTCTATAGCGCGTTGGCCTTCCACTATGTCGCGGATTTCGCCCGGCTGATCCGCATGATCCGCACAGCTCTGGTCACGGGCGGCGATCTGGTCTTCACCATCGAACATCCCATCTTCATGGCAGCGGCGCATCCGCATTGGACCTTGGACGAGGACGGCCGCAAGACCTGGCCGGTCAACGGCTATTCCGTCGAGGGCGAGCGCCGCACCGACTGGTTCGCAAAAGGGGTGCTGAAGCAGCATCGGACGTTGGCCACGACGCTCAACACGCTCATCGATGCGGGTTTCGCGCTGCGCCGGGTCGCGGAGTTCGCACCGACAGCCGCGCAGATCGAAGAGATGCCGACGCTGGCCGAGGAACTGGAACGGCCGATGATGCTGCTGGTTGCTGCGACCAGAGTTTGATTGCACCACCTCCATTGCCCAGACTCTGAAGGAAGACCGCGAACGAGACCCGCTGGTTCAGCGCATGCTCAACCCGGCTCTGATCCGTTCTCTGAGCCGGCTACATCCTCCGAAATCTCCTGGCGAAGCTTCGGCCCCTGAGCGAGACGCCGGCCGAGGGCCGTGATGAACGCCTCATATCGCTCGGCAGATTTGGCCTTGGCCGCCTTCGCCGCCGGCTCGGGCAAGGCGGGCGTCGTCATCAGCCAGAAGCGGATGAATACCGCCAGGCTCTCGACGGCGATGCCAACGTCACGCTCCACCCGCGTCATGCGACGGTCGATCTGGTCGAGCCGCTTGGCGACGATTGCCTCGCGGCGCTCGGCATCGTCCGGCGACAGGAAGGATGCGATGGCCGCCTCGGCAATCATGGATTGCGACCGATCCCGACGCGCGGAGAAATCCGCCAACGCCGAGGTGAGGTCTGGATCGAGATAGATCGTGACCTTCGCCTTTTTCTTGCGTTGCGCCATGGCCCTACAACTCCATGCCGTCGTTCGGGTCCATGGCGACCTGCCGGGCGATCCCCTGGACCTGCCGGATCATCCGCCGGTTCTGGACAGCCTCCTCGTCGACGTCATCGGGCGGGTCGAACTCGAATTCGTTTTCGATGGGCGCTTTCTTCTCCACCGGCTTCACCCGGCTGAGTTCAGGCTGCAAGCGGCGTTCGGATTCGGTCGTATCCTCGTCATCCGTCATGGGGTTGTCCTCGTCCACGGCGGCTTCCGGCCGCGCCGGGAGCGGAAGCGTGGTCCAGTCGTCGGGCCGGGTTCCCTCAGGGCGCTGCAATTCAGGCGGTGACAGAACACGCTCGCGAAACCGGGCGTCCTCGTAATAGCGCGCCTTCGTCGCCCGGATCGGAGGGATGCCCGCCACCATGACGATCTCCTCATGCGGGGGAAGCTGCATGATCTCGCCCGGCGTCAGCAATTGGCGCGCGGTTTCCGAGCGCGAAACCATGAGATGCCCGAGCCAGGGCGACAGCCGGTGCCCGGCGTAGTTCTTCATCGCCTTCATCTCGGTAGCAGTGCCGAGCGCGTCCGAGACCCGCTTGGCGGTGCGTTCGTCATTCGTCGCAAAGCTCACCCGCACATGGCAGTTGTCGAGAATCGAGTTGTTCGGTCCGTAGGCTTTCTCGATCTGGTTCAGCGACTGCGCGATCAGGAAGCTCTTGAGACCATAGCCCGCCATGAAAGCCAGGGCCGTCTCGAAGAAGTCGAGCCTGCCCAACGCCGGAAACTCGTCGAGCATCAAGAGCAGCCGATGCCGCCCCGTGTTCGCCTGCAGATCCTCGGTCAGGCGGCGGCCGACCTGATTCAGCAGCAATCGCATCAAGGGTTTGGTGCGGTTGATGTCAGAGGGCGGCACGACGAGGTAGAGCGTGGTCGGCTGATCGCCTCCCACAATGTCGCTGATGCGCCAGTCTGAGCGGCGCGTGACCTCGGCCACGACCGGATCTCGATAGAGGCCGAGAAACGACATCGCCGTCGACAACACGCCGGACCGCTCGTTCTCGGATTTGTTGCGCAGCTCCCGCGCGGCGCTGGCGATGACGGGGTGCGGTCCTGCGTCACCGAGATGCGCGGTTTCCATCATGGCGCGCAGGGTGGAATCCACCGGGCGCTTCGGATCGGAGAGGAATCGGGCCACGCCGGCGAGGGTCTTGTCGGGCTCCGCATAGAGGACATGAAGGATGGCGCCAACGAGGAGCGAATGGCTGGTTTTTTCCCAGTGATTCCTTTTGTCCAACGAGCCTTCGGGGTCGACGAGGATGTCGGCAATGTTCTGGACGTCGCGCACCTCCCACTCGCCGCGGCGCACCTCGAGCAGCGGATTGTAGGCCGAGGACTTTGGGTTGGTTGGGTCGAAGAGCAGCACGCGGCCATGGCGTGCCCGGAAACCCGAGGTAAGCTGCCAGTTCTCGCCCTTGATGTCGTGGACGATGGCCGAGCCGGGCCAGGTCAACAGGGTCGGCACCACCAGGCCGACGCCCTTGCCCGAACGTGTCGGGGCAAAGCACAGCACATGCTCCGGTCCATCATGGCGCAGATACTCGCGATCATACCGGCCAAGGACGACACCATCGGGATCGAGCAGGCCGGCCGCCTTCACCTCGGGTTTTTCCGCCCATCGCGCCGAACCATAGGTGGCGACGTTCTTCGCCTCGCGCGCCCGCCAGACCGACATGCCGATGGCGACCGCAATGGCAATGAAGCCACCCGAGGCCGCGATGATCCCGCCCTTCGCGAAGATCGGCGGCGCATAGGCTTCATAGAAATACCACCACCAGAAGAGCGCGGGTGGATAATAGATCGGGGTGCCAAACAGCTCGAACCAGGGCGGCCCGAGTTGCGCCTGATAGCCAAGGCTCCAGGCGACATACTGGGTCGCGCCCCAGGTGGTGGCGAGGATGATGAGGAAGACGACGGTGATCTGTCCCCAGAGGATCTTGGTGGCGGACATGGGTATGGTTCCTTTCCGATTGAGGTCAGAGGCCGAGGCCGCGCTTGCGCCCGAAGTCCCAATCGACACCGCCGTCGTCGCGGGCGACGCCGGAGACGTGACGGCCGATCTGCTTTTCGAGGGAGGGCGACCAGGGCACGAGCTGGAAGCCCAGGCCGTCGTCGATCATGGCGAAGCGGCCCGAGGCGAGCGCGAAACGCTGGCGATAGGAGCCGGCGACATACTCGCCGCTGGCGGCGCGCTCGAAGGACATGCCGGTCTCGGCCGCGAGCTTCTCGCCGAGACTGTCGAGTTCGCGCCTGCGCAGCGTGTTGAGCAGCCGGCGCGCGAAGACGACACGCCCGCCTTGCCGCTCCGCGAGATCCTCGCCGATCAGACGCTCCGCCCGCTTGTCCAGAGCCTGACGGACCTCGGCGCCGAAGCCGCTGTCCGAAAGCGCAAGCGGCTCGCGGGCAATGGCCTGGCGGTCGAGCCAGGTCGCGCCCGAAGCCCCCACCTGCGCACCGAGATCAAGATCGGAGCGGACAGCGAGCGCGACGCGGCGCGCACCTTGCGCATCTTCATAGGCGCGCAACTCGACGATTGAGCCGGGCGGGCTGTCACCGGCGGCATCGAGATGAGGGAGCTTGATGTGGTGGGTGCGTCCGTCGACGCCATCGACGACGGCATAGGCCGTGCCCTTCAACTCGTCGTCAAGGCCGCGCTCGACCAGGCGGCCGATGACGGGAACGTCGAGGCTTTCGCCGGCGAGGACATAGCTGGCCGAGCCGCGTTCGATGCCGCGCGCGATCAGGGCACGGTGCATGCGCTTGATGATGTCGCCGCGCTCGCCGAGTTCGCGCAAGACCGTCTCGGCCTCGGGCTTGATGAACCATTGCGAATGGCCGATCTGCCCGGCGACGCCGAGGATTTCGAGGGTGCGCAGCCGCCCGACCTTCAGCGTATGGAACTCGTCCTGCGGTCGGCTGGCGAGCGGGGCAAGATCGACGATGCCGGATTTTCCCGCATCACGGACAAGCTGCCGGTCGAGCTGGGTCCAGCGTTCCGCCTCGATCTGGGCCTCTAGCGCACGGTGAATGTCGAGATCGGTGCGCGGCCCCAGCTCCTGGGTGATGAGGTCGCGCGCGCGGTCCCGCATCCCCTCCTTGATGTAGTCGCGGGAAATCACGAGATCCTGCCCATCGTCACGAACACCGCGCACGATCAGATGGACATGCGGATGTGCGGTGTTCCAGTGATCGACCGCCACCCAGTCGAGGCGCGTCCCGAGATCCTTTTCCATCTGGCCGACAAGATCGCGCGTGAAGGATCGGAGGTCGGACATATCCGGCGCGTCATCGGGCGAGACGATGAACCGGAAATGATGCCGGTCATCGCCGCACCGCTCCGCGAAGGCGCGACCATCGGCATCCTCCGTTCCCGGCCCGAACAGCCGTGCCCTCTCGCCGTCTCGGGTCACGCCGTCGCGGCGCAGATAATCGAGATGCGTTCCGAGCGGCGCGGACCATGCCATGTGGCGGACGACGCGCGCTTTGACGACAGCGCCGCGTGTGCGGGAGGTAATGAGACGATTGGCCTGGACGCTGGCGCGCTGGCCGCGCCCGAAGCGGGAGCGATTGCCGGAGGTGACGCGCCCAGATCGCGAAACGCCGCCACCAGCCTTCTTCGCAGCGGCGAGCGCCTGCGCGATAAAAGGCCGGGTCTGCTGAGCGCGTGTCGAGCGGATGCGCCCTGGCCTTATGCGGAACTCGTGTTCATCGGACATGACACAGCCCCGCACGGTGCAAGACAGTGAGGAAATTCAGGAGGATGGGCACGAGGCGCACGGTGCGCAAATGCGCGGCACGGTGCGGAACGCGCCGAAAACATGAACAAAAACAACCGACCGACCGAGCCGCACCGTGCGCGCTTTTATCCTGCCATCTTCCGGTCGTGGTGCCTGCCGCCACCCCCCGCGCCCTCCATGACACGCCAGCGCCCGAAAGGATGCGAAACCGCGTGGAGCCGCTCATGGCTGGTCCTCACCGGCACTGTGCGCGACGAACAGCCCCTCCGGCTGCAAGGCCGTGAGCGTTTCCGATGCTGCCGGGACGAGTGAAGGGGCGTCGCGAGGCGTGGGGTCGGGTGAAGCCGGATCGGAAGCGGTAGCGCCGATTTCTCCCGCCACGAAGATCGCCGCCTCGCGCCAATCGAGCGGTGGAACAACCGACGATCCGCCCCCCGACGGTCGCTCGCCGAGCAGGATCGGTGTCAGCGCGGCGACGTAGGCGCGTGTCTCGGCCGGAAGCGGACGAGCCGTCGCACGGTATTCGTCGTAACGGCCGGGACCGGCGTTGTAGGCCGCGAGCATCGCGGCCACATTGCCGTAACGATCCCACATCTCGCGCAGATAGGCCGTGCCCGCGAGGATGTTGTCGCGCGGCTCGAAGGGGTCGCGGCCGAGAGCATGGCGGATGCGCAGATCCGCCCAGGTGTCGGGCATGACCTGCATCAGTCCCATCGCACCGGCGGACGAAATTGCGCGCACGTCGCCCGCGCTCTCAGTGCGCATCACGGCGATGATCCATGTCGTCGGGATGCCGAAGCGTTGCGAGGCTTCCGCAATGTGGGCGTCGTGCGGATGCGCGGCAACCACATGACCGGGCATCGCAGCTTGGGCCAGGACGGGCGGCGTGGTGATGGCTGAAACGAACAGGCCGGAAAGAAGAGAGAGGACGATGCGGCGGCGGACGCCGCATCTCCCAGAGGCGAGACGAATGCAGGAGATGAGCATGGTCATTCCTGCTCGTCGCGCTTCTTTTGGCGGGTCCAGTGCAAGCCCCAGTCGCGTCCGTCCTCGTCCGCCTGGAACAGGCGGGCGCGGATCGGCTGCTGGAAGACGGGATCGTCGAGCAGGACCGAAACGAACGGCCCGGCGCGTTCCCCGGAATGTTTCCAGCCCGCGCCGACTTCCGGTCCGTCCTCGTCGCCGAGGTGGATGTGGTAGGCGGGCGCATTCTCCGCCTCGGCGTTCTCTGCTGGAACGAAGGTCAACTCCGCGTCGAGCGTGAGGGTGCGGACATGCCCGGAATAGCCGGACGGGGTGCGGGTAAATTGGCCGATCTGTGCCATGGGAGGCTTCCTTTGCTATGCGGTGGAGAAGACGCGGGCCGTTCGCACGCCCCGCAGCGGACGCGCCGTCACCGCATCGGCGCGCGCCAGACAAAGCGGCCATCGCCGTCTTCGTCGGTGAAAAGCGGGATCGCGTGGCCGATCACCGCCGAGGCGGGGAACGGGCCGAAATAGCGGCCGTCGAGGCTGTCGCCGACGTCCGGGTTCATCAGGAAGACTTCGCCCTCGGCGATGACGCGGCAGCCCTGCCAGACCGGCAGGTCTCGGCCGAGGCTGTCGCGGTCGCGCGCCTCGCCGAGCGGAACACCGTCGACGGTGATGGCGCGGCCAGCGCGGCATACGCGCTGCCCCGGCAGGCCGAGGACACGCTTCAGGAGCGGCACGTCGCGCGCAATATAGCCGCGCTCGACCATGAAGGAGGCGAAGGGTTCGGGTGGCATGACGGCGACCAGATCGGGCACCTCGATCCGGTCAGCGGGCGCGACGGTGTAGAACCCGATCGGCACGCTGGCCGATGCGTTCCAGAGCAGCCTTGGCGCGGTCGGAACGAATCCGGCAATGGCGATCCCCAGCGTGGCCGCCGCCGTCACCATGACATAGCGAAAGCGCGTCATGGGGCGATCTCCCGGCGCCGGAGCCATGCCTGATGGCGCTCGGCGGTGTAAGGACGCGGCGCTTCGCCTGCGTTCATCCAGTGGGCGACATGCCGCCAGTGATCGGGATCGACCTGGGCGGGATCGACGCCAATGGCCTCGATCCCGTCGACATGGCGAAGGACGGCCTCAACCTTCGGCCAGCCTTCGATCTTCAGCAGGATTTCGCCGCCCGGACGGACGAAGGGCAGCGTCTGATAGGACTCGCCCGGCGCAACCGTGCGTAGGATGTCGAGGCGCGAAATGATCGTGCCGTGGTCGTTCGCCGCCCAGCGGACGAACGCGAACACCGAACCAGAACCGAAAGAAACGACGCGCCGGTTGCGGTCGAGGATCTGCGTTCCCGCCTCATGGCCGAACCTGATCCAGTATTCGGTCCTGCCCTCCACCCAGGTCAGTTCCACGCGGGTCAGATCGCCATCATGGGTATCGACACCGATCATGGGCGGTCTCCCGCTGTGTCGGGAAACTCGCGCGCAAGCAGGTCACGCAGCATGTCCGCGACGGTGGTGCCGCGCCCAAACGCGGCGATCTTGATCCGCCCGCGAAGCTCGGGCGTGATGTCGATCGTCAGCCGGGCGGAATGGGCGGCTGCGGCGCCATCGCGCGCTGGCCGTCCATCGCCAGCCTTGATCCAGCCATCGGGATCGGCCGGGCGCGTAGCGAAGCCGCGCTTGTCCATGCCGGCCGTCATGACGGGGCTCCGTCATGGAACGGCAGCACGGTGGCGATGCGGGCGCGGGCGAGATCGGCCATGCCGGCGTCGATCTCGCAGCCGAGATAGCGCCGGCCGGAAAGCCGACAGGCTTCCCCGGCTGCGCCGGAACCGGCGAACCAGTCGCCGACCAGTCCGCCTTCCGGGCAGCTCGTGCGGATCAGGATTTCCAGGAGCGCCGACGGTTTCTCGGTCGGATGGATGGCGCGGCCGTGGCAATTGCGCAGGTAGATGACCGAACGCATGAGGCGCGGGCCGCCGTCATGGCTGACGTAATGGCCGGCGTCGATCTGGCCGGTGTGGGGAGGACGCTGCTTTCGCCGGACAGTGCGGGCCGTTGCGTCGGGTGTGGTCTGGACGTCGTTGTAGATGTCGCGCCAGGCGGTCTCTGCCGGATAGAACTGGACGGCCAGCTCATGCACCCGCTTGAAGCGATCATTGTGAAACCCGGTGCCGTTCTGCTTCTCCCAGACCACTTCCTGCGCGATCCGCAGACCCGCATCGGCGAAGCGGTCGGCGGTCGCCATGAAGGAACGCAGCGAACCGAAGACCCAGAGCGAGCCGGTCGGCTTGAGGGCGGCGCGCGCCAGCGCGACCCAGCCCTCGACACGCCGATCCCAGGCGAGCGAGGTGTCGCGATAGGGCGGATCGGCGAGGATCATGTCGTAGGGCGCGTGCCAGGGCATTTCTTCGCGGCAGTCGCCGGTCAGGATGGTCATTGGCCGACCCTCCCGATGCCCAGCCGCGCGATCTCATCGGTGAGCGCTGCGACTTCACGCGCGGCAGGAGATTGGCGGTCGATCTCGCCTGCGAGACGACCTGACTGTGCAGCGTCGGCGAAGACGACGCGCTGCCCGACAGTGGTGGCAAGGACGGGCGGGTCGTGATCGGCAAGGCTTTCGGCCGTTTCGCGGGCGATGACGGTGCGCGCGCCGCAGCGGTTGAGCGCGAAGCGGGCGACGAGCTGGGGCCGATAGATGCGGGCCTCTGCGAGGAGGGCCAGCATTTCGGCCGAGGCCCAGCCATCGAGGGGCGACGGCTGCACCGGGATCAGCACCAGGTCGGCGGCGAGGAGCGCGGAGCGCATGAGGCTGGCGACACGCGGCGGTCCGTCGATGACGACATGATCGACATCGCGGGCGATCTCCGGTGCCTCGCGGTGCAGTGTGTCCCGTGCGAGGCCGACGGTGCCGAACAGTCGAGGCAGGCCCTCGCGTGCGCGTTGCTGTGACCAGTCCAGCGCCGAACCCTGCGGGTCGGCATCGAGTAGTGTGACGCGCTTTCCGCCCTGCGCCAGTTCTCCGGCGAGATGCAGCGCCAGCGTGGTCTTGCCGACACCGCCCTTCTGGTTGAGGAGTGCGATGATCATTGGCCGCCTCCCGGCAAGTCGAGAGGAAGGCGGGATGTGTCGGAACCTTCGGAAGCCTCGGTTCCGCCGGGCTGAGGGGCCGACCGGGAGGCGCGTGGCGTGGCAGATGCGCCGTTCCTGGCGGCTCTACTGAGGCTTCTGGCGGTGTCGCGGATGAGGTTTTCCACATCGCGCGCGCGCTCTTCAAGGTTAGAGTCTTTGTTAGACTCTAAGTTAAGGGTGCGATTTTGTGAGTGATCTTCGGGCGTTAAGCCCGGTTTCGGTTCCCGATAGCACGAGCCTTGGGTTCCCGATAGCACGATAGTCCGGGTTCCCGATAGCACGAGGCCATTCACAGGTTTTCCACAGGTCGGTGTCGGCTCGAAGGCGAGCAGCATGCGCCCGCCGATCTCGACTTCCAGAAAGAGCCGGTAGCCCGGCAAGGGCTGGCGTCGGATGATGTCGCGCAACTCAAAAGCGAAGCGTTTGAACGGCGACATGCTGCCGGACTTCTGATGGAGGTGGCGGAAGTCGAAGCGCCAACCCTCGCGCTGGCGACCGCCGTGCTTACGCACCAGGCGGTAGAGCCATCGGTCGAGTCCGCCGGTCAGGTCGAAATAGGTCCGGTCGATGGTCAGCACGAGCGCATCGTCGAGGACGGCCTGATAGAACCAGTCCGGCACGATCATCTCGATGCCATCGGGGCGGCCGTTGCGGTCGGTGCGCTCCTGCCACTCGTTGATCCAGGAGAAGCGATGACGGCGCCCCTCGGTTGGTTGCCGGATCGAGGTGGAAATGGTGGTCGATTGCAGCCGGTCGAGCGCGGCTTTCAGGCGCTGGTAGTCGCGCAGCGACGTGCCGCGCCCGACATAGGTGAGGATTTCGTAAGGCGTGGCGGCCATCCGCCGGGACGTCCGAAGCCCGGTATCACGGGCTTCGACGATTTGGCTGGCGGCCCAGATCAGGATGTCCGCATCCCAGATCGTCGCCATGCCATGATCGGGGACCGCCTCGACCCGGATCGTCACATTGCCGGCGGCGAAGTCGATGGGTGCGACACGTTTTGACTTGGCGAGAGAGAAGAAGGGATAAGCCATGAGATCCTGCGCGTCTCGTGGCGCGAAGTCGCCGGGGAGCGCCCTGAACAGGTCGAGCTGCCCGCGCTCGGAAAGGGATCGACGTCGCGCCACCATGAAGGGAACTGGCTGCGATCAGCGGGCGGAGCGCCCGACCTGCGGGCCGGTCGGAAGGGCGTGGCGCTTGGCGGGCAGCACAGAGCCACGGGGATCGGAGGTGGAGGTTACCGCACCGCGCTCGGTCCAGGCTTCGAGATCGTCGATGGCATAGACAACCCGGCCGCCGAGCTTGCGATAGGCAGGGCCGGTCCCGTAGGTGCGGTGTTTTTCGAGCGTCCGGGCCGAAAGGCTGAGAAAATCCGCAGCCTCCTTGGTGCGCAGGAAGCGCGGCGGCAAAATGACGGGTTCATGTGGCATGATCGGGCCTCCGGGCTGTTGGGAACGGCCACTGCGAGTCAGCGGCGGGACAACGACCACGGTGGCGGAGGGAGGCCGGCGAGTTGCAGGGCGAAGTTGATGGGTATCGAAATCGCCCACCAGCCCAGGCGTCGAACTACGCTAGCGTTGGCGACGATGACGCAGGAGTTTTCGATAGCCGCCCGCGACCATGGAATGGGCGTCGCGCAGAAGCGCCTTGATCGTGTGGCGGGCCGAAGACGCCTGCCATTCATCGCGGTCGAGCGGCCCGATCTTCAGGATGACTTGCGCGATTTCCTGCTGTGTGGCGCCCGCCCTGTGTCCGTCAAAGGCGCGAAGCATCCGTCGCAGGCGTATGCGCTGCTGCCGGGTCAGCCGCGTATCGGGAGGAATGGCGCGGCCATGTAGGGCGGAGAGGAAGCGGCGGACGGCTTCGATCCGGTCGAAGCCGTCCAGGCCGAGCGGAACGATGGCGACGGCGATCCTGTCACCGCCGGCCGTGCAGTCGAGGATCTGCAGATGCTGTCCGTTGCCAATATCGAGCCGGTAGTCCTCATCCGTAGGTTGCGAGCGAGGAAGGGCGCGCCAGATCACGGTAGCTGCGAGACCGATTTGCTCGTCAAATTCCGATGGCGCGTTCGCCAGTATGACGACGCTCGTGTCCTCCTGCGGAAGCCATAATACCTTGGCGTCAGGTGGCGCAGCCAGCGGATCGACGGGGAAATCGCAGTCCCCACCGCTGCCGGATTCGTTCGGTCAGCGGTTCGGGATCTCCCTGGCCAGAGGCCGATGCCTCAAAATCAGCGTCATAGGCATCGTTGCGGCGGAGCCACTCCCAAGCCAGATCGGATGGCGTCAGCACATCCAGATGCTCGTAGTCTGCCGAAGAACGCCAGGTAGATGCGTCGGGTGTCATCGGGGCCTCCCACGTCACAGCTCAGGAAGTTGGAGAGACTCTACGATTCCCGTTCGGGTTGAATTGAGGAAGCTGGGTCGAGATCAACAGGTGATGCGTCCCGCGCATCGCTATGATGTTCGATGCTGACTTTCGCGGACCAGTTCGCGATAGCCGCGCTCGGTCATCCAACGCGCTCGTGCGAGATGCGCGTCATGAACGCGGCGGCTGCGCTCGGGATCACGCTCTGGATCGAGATTGAAGAGGATTCGAACCGCTTCGCGCCAGTCGGCGCCATCGCGCGCTGCGTCGAGCAGGCGCATATAGAGCTTCATGTGTTCTCGATCATATGGTGTCAGCGTTTGGCTGGACGGTGGTTCGTCAAGAAATGTCTGTGTCGCTTGTCCCATCAGTCGCTCACGATCGGATAACGTATTTGTTAACCATCTCCGGCGGGAGATAGCCATTCTTTTTATGGGCAACGGGTCAATGCGCAGGCCACGACGCTAACCCGGCGTCGGGCTCCGCTCGTGCAGGAGCAAGACGCCTTCGCCCTTATCCGTTGACAGGAAAACGATGCCGGCCGCTTCGAGAGCGCGGCGAACCTGATCGCGAGTCGTCTCGAACACCTCAAGCCCATTTTGGGATTCGAGGCGTTTGAGTGCGGTCAATGCGACCTGGGCCTTGTCAGCGAGCGTCTCCTGTGTCCAACCCAGCAACGCGCGCGCGGCCCGTGATTGGCGAGCGGTGATCATACATGATCACCTCCCACCGAGACCTGCACGCGCTCCAGAACTACGACTATAATAGTCGCTCTGCTTCCAAATTCCACCCGAAATTCGGCTGGAATCGTCGTGATCAACCCCACAGTGGCGAGATGGGCAGCCATCTGATTCGGTCGGATATGCGACAGCGTATCGGCGCGGCCAAAATGGCCTGGCCCAGGGAGAGGAGGATGGGTTTGGGAAGGAGGGCGAGGGAACCGTCGCCTCCTTCCCATGGGAGGGTTCAAGGGAGGGGCCTTAGCCCTTCCCTTGGGGAGGATGTTTGAAGGAGGGGGCTTGCCCCTTCCTTCATGGGAGAGCGTTGAGAGGGGCGTGCCCCTTTCATCAGCCCTGCGGGACGGTCGATCCGGCCGGCAGGGCTTTGACGACGAAGCAAAGACGAGAGGCGGCTTTCGCCGCCTCTCGTCGAAGGGTCAGTCGGTATCCGGTCCCCAGAGCGGATTACTCTCCGGGTCCTCGATGTGCCCGTAGTCCGGTTCGAAACCGCGAACCACGGCCCCGATCTCGTGACCGCCGATGCTCGTGCGCCCCTGCGCGACGAGGATGCTCACCGCAGTCGAATCGGCCTCGATGGCCCAGATCGCGTCCTCCATATCGTCGTGGGGACCGAGGTTTTCGATGGGGATAACGTCGCCATCCTCGTCGTAGCCGCCGTGCAGATACATCGGCGCCTCGGCCAGACGCTTTGCGGCAAGCTCGGCATCGCGGATAAGCCCGAAAGCCTGCTTGCGATCGCGCCAGTATTCGGCGCTGCCCCCGTCGATACGGATGATCTTTTGTTCGGTCATGTCATGCTCCTTTCTCTCGCTGACGGGAGGGTCGGGCACCGTAGCCGCGAGGGGTCAGGGATCGCGCAGCGACCGCCAGCGGCGGGTAAGCGTCCGGCCCGAGGGCTACCCGTTCCATTTCCACGGCAGCAGGTCATCGACCTTTGTG
>NZ_JBHMQU010000068.1:0-25933 GCF_042435015.1 Paracoccus panacisoli
TCCGATCTCCGTTTCCTTGGTCACGATCTTATCTTCGTGTCCACGAAACCGGCAGCAGGCCACGGTTCAGTTGTGGTCATTGATGGGGCGACGACCACCATCAAAGTGGCCCATGTTCGCCTGTGTCACAGCCGGATGTTCTTCGTGCGGGCCTATCCGCGCGAGACACAGGAGATGGTGTTCGATGCCCACGACAGGGCCTTCGCCTTCTTCAAGGGCACCTGCACCCGCGGGATCTACGACAACATGAAGACGGCGGTGGAGACCATCTTCACCGGCAAGGAACGTCTCTACAATCGCCGGTTCCTGCAGATGGCCAGCCATTATCTGGTCGAACCCGTTGCCTGCACCCCTGCTGCGGGTTGGGAGAAAGGCCAGGTGGAGAGCCAGGTCGGTACGGTCCGCCAGCGGTTCTTCTCGCCCCGCGTCCGGGTCAAAAGCTACGAGGAACTGAATGCCTGGCTGCTGGACAAGTGCATCGCATCGGCCAGAAGCAGCAAGCATCCGGAGCTGACGGACAAAACCGTCTGGCAGGTCTTCCAGGAAGAGCGCCCACACCTTGTTCCTTATGCCGGGCGCTTCGACGGATTCCATTCGCTGCCTGCGGCGGTGTCGAAGACCTGTCTCGTGCGCTTCGACAATAACAAATACTCGGTTGCGGCAACGGCTGTCGGGCGGCAGGTCGAGATCAGGGCCTATGCTGAGCGGATCGAGATCCGGCAGGAGGGCCGACTGGTAGGAGACCACCCGCGTCACTTCGGCCGGGACCGGACGGTCTACAATCCCTGGCATTATGTGCCTGTTTTGCTTCGCAAACCCGGAGCGCTGCGTAACGGCGCACCGTTCAAGGACTGGGTTCTTCCCGGAGCGCTCGAACAGATCCGCCGTAAGCTGCAGGGTTCCTCGGATGGCGACCGCCAGAGATCGAGGTATCGACCACCGCAGCCAGGCATTCCTTCGTCACATCGTCGATCACGTTGAAAATGCGGAACCGGCGACCGTGCGAGAACTGGTCGTGCACAAAATCCACCGACCAGCGCGCATTCGGCACGGCGACGGTGAGCAGAGGCGCCCTTGTCCCAGTCGCCTTTTTGCGACCCCGTCGCTTGCGCACCGACAAGCCTTCCTCGCGGTAGAGCCGCTGGGTCTTCTTGCGGTTCATCACCAGCCCCTCTCTTCTCACCAGCCCCTCTCTTCTCACCAGCCCCTCTCTTCTCAGCAGCACATGCAGCCGCCGATAGCCGAACCGGCGTCGTTCGCCGGCCAGCGCCCGCATACGCTCGCGCAGCCCGGCATCGTCAGGGCGCCGGTTGCGGTAGCGGACCGACGTCCGGTCCGCCCCGATCACGGAACACGCCCGCCGCTCGCTCATCTCGTGGACATCCACGAGGATCGCGACGGCCTCGCGCCTGGCGGCGGGCGTTACCACTTTCGGCTGAGGAGATCCTTCAGCGCGGCCTGGTCGAGCAGGGCATCTGCCAGCAGGCGCTTCAACTTCGAGTTCTCATCCTCGAGTGCCTTCAGCCGCTTCGCGTCCGAGACCTCCATACCCCCGAACTTCGCCTTCCAAGCGTAGAACGTGGAGGTGCTGATCCCGTGCCGACGGCAAAGATCAGCGGTCTTCGCACCTGCCTCGGCCTCCCTCAGAATACTGATGATCTGGGCTTCGTTGAACTTCGATGTCTTCATGGTCCGATCCTTCTATTGGGTCGGACTCTAGCATCAACTGGAGGAACTATTGGGGGTCACAGCAGCGGCTGACGATCACGCCGCGCTCTGCCAGAAGGTCCTCGACGTCGGCCGAGCTCAGAGCGAAGCGATGATAGGCCCAGACGGCATAAGCGATGATCTCGCGGGGAAAGCGGAAGCCCTTCAGGCGCGCCAGGGATGATGGCATTTTCATTCGAAATCCTGTAGCAGGGGCTTCACGACACAACAACTTGGCAATGCCTGCTGAAGCGCTCGGGCTTCCTGAAGGTTCAATCGTAACTTATGTCCAACCCGTGGGAACGCCACGCTGATTTCGTTGGGGGTCCCAATGCGTCTTTGCCTCGGGGACAACAAAACACGAAGATTAAGCTCTGTGCTCTCCGCTGGCAGAGGCAACAATCCACTCAGTCACGGCGACAACCTTGCCGAATTCACTGTCCGATAAAGCGAGGCTGACGCTTTTCCAAAAACGCCGATGTGCCTTCCGAGAAATCTTCCGTATGGATTGAATCGGCAAAGGCCGCGCGCTCGTCTTCCAGTTGCTGCGCCAGCGATGCTCCGCTGTCCATCAGCCGCTTGAAATGGCCATATGACTGCGTTGGTCCGGCGGCAATGCGGGTGGCCAGCGCGGTGACCGCGTCGCCAAGTCCGCCCGCCGGCGCCACCTCATCGACAAGGCCCGCCGTCAGCGCCGCGCCGGCGTCGAGCGTCGCGCCGGTCATCATCATCCGAAAGGCAAGGCCACGCCCGACCCGGCGAGGCAGAAACCATGTCAGCCCGCAATCGGGCGTCGCCCCGATACGGTCATAGGCGACGACAAACCGCGCGCCGTTTTCGGCCACCACCAGATCGCCCGAAACCGCCAGCGACAGCCCGGCCCCCGCCGCCACCCCCTGCACGGCGGTAATCACCGGCGCCGGATGCTGACGCAGGGCGATGATCGCCGGGTTCAGCGCGTCGAGAGTGGCATGGACGACCTCGCCGGTTTTATCCGGCCCGCCAGCCGCGAAACTTTGCACATCGCCGCCGGCGGCAAAGCTGCGCCCCGCGCCGCCGATCACGACCACCCGCAGCCCGGCGCGTTCGGTCAGGCTCCGCACCGCCGCCTGAAACGCCCGCGCAGTCGCGACATCCAGCGCATTCAGCACTTCGGGCCGGTTCAGCGTGATACGTCCGATCCCCGTCGTTTCATCGAAATCGCAAATGACCGAGGTCATGCCCGACACTCCTGTTAGAGCGGCCCAAAGCCATCGTTGACGCAGGTTATTCCCATTGGTAACAAATATACTCATGGGGAACATTGAAGCGCAACAGAGATCTGCGGGAAGAATCGATGACTGATCCGGCCGTTGAAAAACCGCATGACGAGGTGGCGCCCGCCGCGCCCTCGCCCTGGGGCAGCCCCAGGGACCGCGAGCGCGAGCGCGAGGCCAAGCGCGATGCGGTGCTGACCACCGCCGCGCGGTTCTTCAATGAAAAGGGGTTTCACGCGACCTCGCTCGACGATCTGGCCGCAGCCCTGAACGTAACGAAGCCGACGATCTATCACTATTTTTCCAACAAGGACGAGATCCTGTTCGAATGCACCCGGCGCGGCGTGGACACGATCGCCGAGGCGGCCCGGCGCGGCGCCGAACAGGGCGGATCGGGGGCAGCGCGGCTGCGCGAAATGCTGATCGCCTATGCGCTGGTGATGACCGAGGATTTCGGCATCTGCGTCGCCCGCACCCCCGACCACCTGCTTTCGCCCGACAGCCGCCGCACGCTTCGGTCGCTGAAGGCCGATATCGACCGCCATATCCGCCGGGTAATCCGCGAAGGGGTCGAGGACGGCTCTATCCGGGTGCGCGATGCGCGGGTGGCAGGCTTTACCGCCGCCCAGGCGCTGAACGGCATCGGATCATGGTTCCGCCCCGACGGCGGGCAGACCGCACGCGAAGTTGCCGAACTGACCGTCGATACCCTGATCTGTGGCCTGTGCCCAACCGAGGAGTAAGCCGATGCCGCTGCACGAGAGATTTTCCCGCCTGAAACTGCCCGCTATCGTCGCGCCGATGTTCCTGGCCTCGGGCCCCGATCTGGTGGCCGAGACCTGCCGCGCCGGGCTTGTGGGCACTTTCCCCTCGCTCAACCAGCGCAGCACCGAGGGGTTCGAGGTCTGGATCGACCAGATCGAAGACCGGCTGTCCGCCTGCCCCGATGCGGCGCCCTATGGCGTCAATCTGATCGTCCACAAGACCAACCCGCGGCTTCAGGCCGATCTGGACATCGTGGTGCGGCGGCGGGTGCCGGTGGTCATCACCTCGCTGGGTGCGGTGCGCGATGTGGTCGATGCGGTGCATTCCTATGGTGGAATCGTCTTTCACGATGTCATCAGCCGCCGCCATGCCGAAAAGGCCGCCGCGGCCGGGATCGACAGGATCGTGGCGGTTTGTGCCGGCGCGGGGGGACACGCGGGCACCCTGTCGCCCTTCGCCCTGATCCCCGAGATCCGCAGTTTCTTTGACGGCATGATCGCACTGTCGGGCGCGATTTCGACCGGCGCGCATATCGCGGCCGCCCGCACGCTGGGCGCCGATCTGGCCTATCTGGGCACCCGTTTCCTGGCCACGCGCGAGGCGCAGATCCCCGCCGCGCAAAAGGAGATGATGCTTGCCGCGTCGAGTGCGGACATCGTTTACACTCCGCGGATTTCCGGGGTGGCGGCGAACTTCCTGCGCCCCTCGCTGGTGGCGGCGGGGCTGGATCCCGACAATCTGCCCGATCACGGCTGGATGGATATGCAGAACGAAAGCAAGGTCTGGAAAGACCTGTGGTCCGCCGGCCAGGGGGTGGGGTCGTTGGCGGATGTGCCCGATACTGCGGTGCTTTGTGCGCGGCTGACTGCGGAATACCGCGCGGCCGTGGCCCGCACGGCGGCAGACCCTTTCGCCACGCGCGGCTGAGGGCACGACAGTTTCGGATGGGGGAGAGACCATAATGAAAGCCATCGGGGCCGGCGAGACCGGCATCGCCCGCGTTGCGGTCATCGGCGCGGGGGCGATGGGCGGTGGCATCGCCGCGCAATTCGCCAATGCCGGCATCGCGGCGGATCTGCTGGATATACCGGGGGCCGACGACCGCAGCGGTCCGGCAAAGGCCGGCATCGCCCGCCAGCTGAAGATCGGCGGCTTCATGTCGCCTTCGGCGGCGGCGCTGGTGCGGCCCGGCAATACCGAGGATGATCTTGCCCGCCTGACCGAAGCCGACTGGGTGGTCGAGGCGGTGTCCGAGAACGCAGATGTCAAACGCGCGCTGTTTGCGGCCATCGCGCCGCATCTGAAACCAACGGCGATCCTGTCATCGAACACCTCGACCATTCCGCTGGCGGATCTGAGCACGGGGATGGATCCGGCGCTGGCCCGCCGCTTTTTCATCACCCATTTCTTCAACCCGCCGCGGGTGATGCCGCTGCTGGAAAGCGTCGCCCCGCCGGCTGAATCCGCTGAGGCTCTGGCGCAGGCGTCCCGCGTGCTGCTGGGCAAGACGGTCATCGACTGCCGCGACACGCCCGGCTTCATCGCCAACCGGATCGGCTGCTACTGGCTGGCCTTCGCGGCGCTTGAGGCAGTGCGGCGCGGCATTCCGCCCGAAACCGCGGACGCCGTGCACGCCGCGCTTGGCATTCCGCGCACCGGGGTTTTCGGCCTGCTCGATCTGATCGGGATCGACCTGATCCCGACGGTCTGGGGCAGCCTGCTGCGCGCCCTGCCCGCGACCGATGCGCTACACAGCGTCGATCTGCCGGCGGCGGATTTCACCGCGCGGATGCTGGCGTCAGGCTACCTTGGCCGCAAGGCGGGGGCGGGCTTTTACCGCAAGGCCGCCGATGGCGCAGCCGAGGTTCTGGACCTCGACAGTTTCACCTGGCGCCCGCTCTCAGAGCCCGCCGCCCTGCCGAAGAACGACCCGGCGGCAATGGTCGCGGCCGGCACGCCCGAGGGCGAATATGCTCGCGCGGTTCTGGCGGCGGTTCTCGACTATGCCGCGCGCCATGCCCCGGTGATCGCGGCCGATCCGGGCGCGATAGATGCGGCGATGGAGCTTGGCTATTCCTGGCGGCAGGGGCCGTTCGCGCTGGCCCGCGCGGCGGGGCTTGGGCCGGTGCAGGCAACCGCCCGGCGCGGGCCGGGGCTGCGGCTCGACAATCTGCCGGCCATCCTGCGCAACGATTTCGCGACGCTGCACGACATGGGCGATGGCGTCGCCTGCTTCCGCGTGCGGACCAAGATGAACGCGCTGGCGCCCGGTGTCTTCGACCTGCTGGAAGAAACGCTGCCGCGCGCCGGGCGCGACTTCCGGGCGCTGGTGATCGGCAACGAAGACCCGCGCGCCTTTTCGGCGGGGGCGGATCTGTCCTTCTTCCTCGGCATGGCCGAAGCGCCCGACGGCCCCGCCCGGATCGAGGCCTACGGGCGGCGCGGCCAGCGCCTGTTCACCGGCCTGCTGCGGGCGCCGGTGCCAGTGGTGGCGGCGGTCAACGGATTTACGCTCGGCGGCGGCTGCGAGTTCCAGATGCACTGCGACCGGACCATCGCCCATGCCGAGGTCAATATCGGCCTGCCCGAAACCGGGGTCGGCCTCGTTCCCGGCTGGGGCGGCTGCACCCGTCTGCTGGAGCGGACGGGCGACCCCGCGCGCGCCTTCGCGACACTTTTCGGCGGCACCGTCTGCCAATCGGCGGCGGCGGGCCGCGAGGCCGGGTTGCTGCGGGCCGATGACGGCTTTGTCATGCACCGCGATCTGCTGTTGCCGGCGGCAAAGGCCGCCGCGCTGGCGCTGGTGCCGGGGTATACCGCGCCCGCGCCGGCAGAACTGGTATCCACCGGGGCGGCGGGGCGCGATGCGCTGCTGGCCGGCCCGCACGCCGATGCAGAGGCCGGCCGGATCAGCGCCACCGACCTCAGCCTTGCCGAAACGCTGGCCGATATCCTGACCAACGGCCGCACCGCCGGCCCGGTCAGCGAGGCCGACATGCTGGCGCGCGAATTGCAGGCGCTGGTGACACTCGCCGCGCGCCCGTCCACCCGCGAACGCATGGCCCATATGCTGAAAACCGGCAAACGCCTGAAGAACTGAGCACGAAAGGGAGGAGTTAAGGATATGGCCGAAGCCTATCTGGTCGAACTGGTCCGCACCGCGGGCGGCAGGCGGAACGGCGCCCTGGCGGGCTGGCACCCCGCCGATCTGGGCGGCGCCGTCATCGACGGGCTGGTGGCGCGGGCGGGCATCGACCCCGCCGCCATCGACGATGTGATTACCGGCTGCGTCACCCAGGCGGGCGAACAGGCCTTTGCCTTCGGGCGCAACTGCGTGCTGGCCTCATCCCTGCCCGAAACCGTGCCGGCGGTCACCATCGACCGGCAATGCGGATCGTCGCAACAGGCTATCCATTTTGCCGCCCAGGCGGTGATGTCGGGCACCCAGGACATGGTGATCGCCATGGGGGTTGAGAGCATGACCCGTGTCCCGATGGGGTCGAACATGAAGTTCCACCGCGAGGCAGGTCTGGGCTGGCCCTTCAGCGACCGGATCGCCGCCCGCTTCGGCACCCGCGACTTCAGCCAGTTCACCGGCGCGCAGATGATCGCCGAAAAGCACGGCTTCGACCGCGAGACGCTGGACCGCTATGCGCTCGAAAGCCACCGGCGGGCGGCGGCGGCCACGGCGGCGGGCGCGTTTGCCGCCGAAATCCTGCCCGTCGCTACCGGCGCAGGCCAGCACCTGCGCGACGAAGGCATCCGCGACGATGCTAGCTATGAAGGCATCGCATTGGTAAAGCTGTTGCAGGAAGGCGGCGTGATCTCGGCCGCCAATGCCTCGCAGATGTGCGATGGCGCGGCGGCGGTGCTGGTGGTGAACGAGGCCGCACTGAAGCGGCACGGGCTGACGCCCAAAGCGCGGATCGTCAACCTGACGGTAACGGCCGGCGATCCGGTCATCATGCTGGAAGAGCCGATCCCGGCCACCCGCCGCGCGCTTGAACGGGCGGGCATGAAGCTTGCCGATATCGACCTTTTCGAGGTGAATGAGGCCTTTGCCCCCATCCCGCTGGCCTGGCTGAAAGAGATCGGCGCCGATCCTGCGAAACTGAACGTGAACGGCGGCGCCATCGCGCTTGGCCATCCGCTGGGGGCATCGGGGGCGCGGCTGATGACGACGCTGGTCAATGCCCTGCACAGCCGGGGCAAACGCTATGGCCTGCAGACGATGTGCGAAGGCGGCGGCATCGCGAATGTGACGATTGTCGAGGCGCTTTAACCCCGTAAGGCCTGACCCCGCCCGACCCGCCGGCCGCCGTGAAAACGGCGACCGCTTTCGTGGTGTCAGAAGGTGCGGGCGATGATTTCCTTCATGATCTCATTCGCGCCGGCATAGATGCGCTGCACCCGGCAGTCGGCATACATGCGGGCAATCGGATATTCCTCCATGAACCCGTAGCCGCCATGCAGTTGCACGCAGGTATCCAGCACGCGGTTCTGCATCTCGGTGGTGTGCAGCTTTGCCATCGAGGCATCGGCGGCATCCAGATCGCCCCGGATATGCCGCGCGATACAGTCGTCCATGAAGGCGCGGCTGACGCGGACCTCGCGCACGCAGTCGGCCAGCATGTGGCGCGGCACCTGAAGATCGCGCAGGCTGCCGCCGAAGGCCCGGCGGTCGGCGGTATGGCGCAGGGTCAGCTCGACCCCGTATTCCGCCATCGCCTGGGCGCCGACCGCGACCCCCAGCCGTTCCTGCGGCAACTGGGTCATCATCTGGATGAACCCCTGCCCTTCGACCCCGCCCAGCAGATTTTCCGCCGGCACCCGCACATCGTCGAAGAACAGCTCGGCGGTGTCCGAGCCGTGCATCCCGATCTTGCGCAGGTTGCGGCCACGCGAAAACCCGGCGGCGCCCGCCTCGACCACCAGCAGGGAAATCCCCTTTGCCCCCTTCGCCGGATCGGTCGAACAGGCGACGATCACCAGATCGGCCTGGATCCCGTTGGTGATGAAGATCTTGGATCCGTTGATGACATAGCTGTCGCCGTCGCGCACCGCGCGGGTGCGCAGCGCCTTCAGGTCCGATCCGGCGCCCGGCTCGGTCATGGCGATGGCGCCGATAGCCTCGCCGCTGGCCATGCGGGGCAGCCAGCGGGCCTTTTGCGCCGCAGAGGCATAGGCCAGCAGGTAATGCGATACGATGGTGCCGTGGATGATCTGCTGAAACGAGGTCAGGCCGGCGTAGCCAAGCTCTTCGCCCACCACCGCCTCGAAGCTGAAATCGCCGCCCGATCCGCCGTATTCATCCGGCACCGAGGGCAGCAGCGCCCCCATCTCGCCGGCCTTCAGCCAGAAGTCGCGGTCGACGAAATGCTGCGCGCGCCATTGTTCTTCACGCGGAATCGCCTCGGCGGCCAGAAATTCGCGCAGCGACGCGCGGAACAGGGCCGCTTCCCCGGATTCCCAAGGGCGGCGGGGGCGAAGATCAATCATATCTGTCCTCTCACAAATCTGGGGCACGACCGGCCAGCGGGCGCCGGATCGCGGCGTCAGGCGTAAAGCGCCTCGATCTCGGTCCCGTATTTTTTGTAAATGCTGGCGCGGCGGACCTTCATCGTCGCCGTCACCTCGTCATCGTCGTGGTCGAGTTCCTTGGTCAGCAGATGGAAGCGGCGGATCTGCGCGACCTGGGCAAGCGAGCCATTATGCGCCTTCACCTCGGCGTCGATCAGCCCCGCGACCTTCGGGTTTTCGGCCAGCGAGCGGAAGGTGGTATAGGCGAGGTTCTGTTCCTCGGCCCATTTGCCGACGGCTTCCGGGTCGATCTGGATCAGGGCGGAAACGAACCGGCGCCGCTCGCCGATGACGATGCATTCCTTGATATAGGGGCTGGATTTCATCGTATTCTCGATCTCGGACGGCGACAGGTTCTTGCCGCCGGCGGTAATCATGATGTCTTTCAGGCGGTCGACGATGCGGAACTGCCCGTCGCGTTCCTCGGCCACGTCGCCGGTGTGCAGCCAGCCGTCGCGGATGGACTGGGCGGTGGCTTCGGGGTTGCGGTAATAGCCGGCAAACACCGTCTCGCCCTTCATCTGCAGCTCGCCCATCTCGCCGATGCGCATTTCCGCATTGGGGATCGGCACGCCGACGGATCCCGGCTCCAGCCGGTCCAGCCCCTGGGAAAGGGCCACACCGGTGGTTTCGGTGGCGCCATAGACCTCGATCAGCGGCACGCCGATGGTGCGGAAATACTGGACGATCTTCGGCGATATCGGTGCCGCGCCGGTATAGGCAAGGCGCGCGCGGCGCAGGCCGATAAAGTTCTGAAGTGCGCGGAAGATCAGCCAGTAATAAATCTGAAACGTCAGCTTCTGACCCAGGCTGCGCTGCCGCGCCGGCACGCTGGCAAAGCCTTCGCAGGCCGCCACGCCGCGATCATGCAGCCGGCGGCGCAGACCGCCCGCCTCCATCATGCCGATATGGATCGAGGAATGCAGCTTTTCCCAGATCCGCGGCACGCCGAGGAAGGTGGTGGGGGCGACCTCGCGCAGGTCCTCCTGCACCGTGCGCAGGGATTCCCCGAAATCTATGCGATAGCCCAGATAGATCGGGGTCATCGTGGTCAGCATCTGTTCGGCCACATGGCACAGCGGCAGGTAAGACAGATGGGTGTCGCGCCGGGTCATCTGCAGGCTTTCGCGGATCGCGAAGGCCTGGGCGCGCAGGTTGCGCCAGGACAGCATCGCCCCCTTCGGCTTGCCCGTCGAGCCCGAGGTATAGATCATCAGCCCGATATCATCGAGCTTCTGGCCCGCCAGCACCCCCGCGACAAACCCCGGATCGGCCAGACGGGCGGCGGCCCCCTGCGCTTCGAGCGCGTCGAAAGTGATGACCAGCGCGGGGTCGTAATCGCGCATCCCCTTCGTCTCGATCACCACGATCCGGCGCAGGGCGGGCAGCGACGCCCGCACCTCGATCACCTTGTCGGCCTGTTCCTGGTCTTCGCAAACGACGATTTCGGACCCCGAGTGTTCCAGCACATAGCCGACCTCATTGGCGGGCGAGGTCGCATAGACCCCCACCGCCACCGCCCCGGCAAGGCCGGTGCCCATCTGCGCCAGCACCCATTCGATGCGGTTTTCCGACAGGATCGCCACATGCCCGCCCGCAGGCAGGCCCAGCGACCGCAGCCCGTGGGCGATGTTCTCGGACCGGGCGAAATATCCCTGCCAGTCGGTCGGGTTCCAGACCCCGAACTCTTTCTGCCGGATCGCGGTTTCGCCGCCGATGGTTTCGGCATTGCGCGCCAGCATCTGCGGCATGGTCAGTTCAGGCAGAGTGTTCTGCATCACGGCCCCCGTCACGACAGCCACCTTTTGCGGCGTTTGTAATGTTTGACATCGCGATAGGATTTCTCGCCGGCGCCGCCGTGGCCCAGGTAGAACTCGCGCACGTCCTGATCGTTCATCAGCACTTCGGTCGGGCCGTTCAGCTGGATCTTGCCGGTTTCCATGATGTAGCCGTATTGCGCCACCGCCATCGCGACATTGGCATTCTGCTCGACCAGCAGCATCGACACGCCGGTCTGGCGGTTGATGCGGCTTATGATGGTAAAGATTTCCTCGACCAGCAGCGGCGACAGGCCCAGCGACGGCTCGTCCAGCAGGATCAGCTTTGGCTGCGCGATCAGCGCCCGACCGATGGCCAGCATCTGCTGCTCGCCCCCGGACATATAGCCCGCGCGCTGGTGGCGGCGTTCGCGCAGGCGCGGGAAATATTTGTAAACGATATCGAACGACGTGCGTGGCACCCGGCGCCCGGAGAGCGCAAAAGTGGCGGCGGTCAGATTTTCCTCGACCGTCAGATCCTCGAAGATCCGCCGCCCCTCCATGATGTGGAAAAGGCCCGCCCGCACCAGTTCATGCGGCTTCATGCGGGCGATATCCTGGCCGTCGAACAGGATGCGGCCTGCCGTCACCTCGCCGTCCTCAAGGCCCAGCAGCCCCGATATCGCCTTCAGAGTGGTCGATTTTCCCGCCCCGTTCGATCCCAGCAGCGTCACCACCTGGCCGCGCGGCACCGAAAGCGAAAGCCCGCGCAGGGCCTGCACCGCCTTGTTGTAGATCACCTCGATATTCTCGATTTGCAGGATGATCTCCTGCGGTCCAGCCTGCGTGGTCATGGTTCAGCCCCCGACCTTGATCCAGTCAGAGACCGGCAGCATTTTCTGCTCTTGTGCAGAATAGCGATAAACACGCCCCACCGGGATCGAGTTGCCGGGCGTCGAGACCGGAACGCCGATAATACCGCCGGTATCGAAATCGGTGATGGTGTTCATCGCGGCCTTCAGGCTGGTTCCGGTCAGTTCCTTGCCCGATTCCAGCACGCGTTTCGCGGATTCCAGCAGGATCATCGCGGTGACCATGCCCTGCATATAGCCGGTCGCCTGATAGTCGGGCCGCATAGCGCGGATCTTGTCGAGCATCGGGGCGTTTTCGGTGTCGTAGTAATAGCGGTAGGGCATAACGCCCATGAAGCCATCCGCGATCTGGCCCGAGTCTTTCCAGATCGAGCTGTCCATGCTCCAGAACGTGCCCATGAACTGCGTCTCAAGCCCCATCTGGCGGGCCTGGCTCATGAATTCGGGCAGCGGCGCTAGGATATAGCCGTGGAAGATCACGTAATCCGGTCGCCAGCGGCGCATTTTCAGCACCTCGGTCGACACATCGACGGCGGTCGGCGGGGTGATGATCTCACCGACGACCGACAGGCCCAGGCTTTCGGCCTTTTTGCGCGACGGCACGATAGGATCGCGTCCGAATTCGCTGTCCGAGTTCACCAGAACGACCTTGGCGCCCGGTTTTTCCTTCGCAATATACTCCATCAGGATCGAGATCATCTCGGTATAGTCGGGGCCGGGGATGAAGATATTGGGGTATTTCGCCGGATCGTTCAGTTCGGTCGCGAAGGACGCGCCGCCCATCAGGATGCGGTCGGTGCGTCTGAGTTCCGGCGCGATGGTTTTGGCGAAGGCCGTCGAGTCGCCGTAATAGAGGTGGATGTCGTTCTGGCTGGTCAGCTTGTTGAACACCGCGACCGAGGTATCGGGCTTGTAGCCGGTGTCCTCATAAGCCAACCGCACCTTACGCCCGGCGATGCCGCCGGCCTCGTTCACGATCTTAAAGTAATCCTGCATCCCCTTTTCGATGGCGATGCCGGCAAAGGCGAAAACGCCGGTCAGCGGCAGCGAGCCGCCGACGACCAGTTCGCCGCCATCGGCGCGGGCAAGGGTCGCGGTAAAGCCGAGGCTGCCGGCAAGCGCGCTTGCCCCCATGATCTGCATCATGCTGCGACGAGAAAGTTCTGTCATATCTGTTCCTCCAAGGGTTGGTGGATCGCGGGGCCGGACCTCCTCTTCCGGCGGGCCGCGACGGTTCAGGTTCTGAATGGCCAGAGCCGGAAGAAGCGCCGGATCCGCTGGACGATTTCCGACAGCCCCTGCGGCTCGAAGATCAGAAAGCCGACGATCAGCGCGCCGAAAACGACGGTGCGGACCGGCGACAGAATCAGGCCGGCGTTGGGGATGACAGGGCCAAGGAAATCGACGGCAAAGCGCAGCAGTTCGGGCACCAGCGTCATGAACAGCGCGCCGATCACCCCGCCAAGGATCGTGCCCATCCCGCCGACGATCACCGCCGCCAGCAGGAAGATCGAGGTAATCAGCGGAAAGCTTTCCGGCGTCACTACCCGAAAGAAATACGCCCAGAGCCCGCCCGCGACACCCGCGTAAAAGGACGCCAGCCCAAAGCTCATCAGCTTGTAGCGTAGGATCGGGATACCCAGCACCTGGGCAGAGATATCGCGGTCGCGGATGGCGATGAATGCGCGGCCGATGCGGTTGCGGAACAGGTTCGCGGCCGCTGTCACCATCAGCACGCATATCGGCATGATAAGCCAGTAGAAGTGGCGATACTGCACCAGTTCGAACCCGAAGACCCGCGCCGGTTGCATGGTCAGACCCGCAGAACCGCCGGTGACTGAATGCCATTCGACAAAGATGAAATGCAGGATGAACGAGGCGGCGATGGTGGCGATGGCCAGATAGAGCCCCTTCACCCGCAGGCTGGGCAGGCCGACGATCACCCCCACGCCCGCTGCCAGCAACCCGCCGCCCAGCAGGTTCAGGATCAGCGGCGTGCCGAGGTTGCGTTCAGCCCAGGCGACCGTATAGGCGCCGACCGCCATAAAGGCCGCATGGCCAAGGCTCACAAGCCCGGTATATCCCGTCAGCACATTCAGCCCGGTGGCGGCGATGATATTTATCAGTACCAGGCAGGCCAGATAGGTCCAGTAGGCGTTGAAAACGAAAGGCAATGCCACCAGGCCTGCCAGCAGGGCTGCCATCCAGACGCGCTGCGGGGTGGTGGTCAGCAGCGCCTCATCGGCACGATAGGTTTCTTTGGCGGTTCCGATAATCATTTACAGACGCTCGATCTCATGCGTGCCGAAAAGGCCATAGGGGCGGATGACAAGGGTCAGGATCAGGATGCTGAAGGTGATCACCCCGGTATATTCCCCCCCGAGGTATGAACCGGTCCAGGCTTGGATCAGCCCCAGCCCCAGTCCGCCGACCAGCGCGCCGGGAATGGAATCGAGCCCGCCGACAATAACCACGACCAGAGCCGACAGCCCGAACACGCCCATCGCCGGGGAAATGCCACCGATGGCGCCCAGCAGCACCCCCGCCCCCGCCGCAGTGGCGCAGCCGATGATCCAGGCGATGGAAAACACGCCCGGCACGTTGATGCCGCAGGAATATGCCGCCGCCTGGTCGGATGCGGTGGCCCGCAGCGCAACCCCGCCGCGCCAGTAGCGGAACAGAACGAGGAACAGCCCGATCACCACCGCCGCCGTCAGGAAGGCCACGACGATCTTGCGCGACACGAAGGCCTCACCGATGAAGACCGGGGTATTGGCGACAAAGGCCGGCAGGGTCCGCGGATCGGTGCCCCAGATTATCTCGACCAGCCCCACCAGGACCGAGCCGAGGCCGACCGTCACCATAAAGACCGAGATCGGGCTTTTGCCCAGCATCGGCCGGATCAGCCCACGTTCGACCACCGCGCCCAGCAGCCCGCCGCCGGCAACCGCCAGCGGCGGCGCGGCCCAGACCGGCAGACCCGCGCCTGCGGCAAAGGCCAGGAACAGATAGCCCCCCAGCATCAGCGTTTCGCTGACCGCCAGGTTGATGACCCGCGTCGCCTTGTAGATCAGCACGAAGGCCAGCGCCGTCAGCGCCAGCAGCGCGCCGGAACCAAGGCCCGCCAGCGTCACCTCGGTGAAGAACAGCATTGCGTCGTTCATGCCGCGGCCTCCTCCTGCAGGCGGCGTATCAGCGCGGCCGGATCGCCGGATCCGAGATAGGCTTCGGCCACATGCGGGTCGGCCTGAACCTCGGCCGGTTTGCCATCCGCGATTTTCTGGCCGAAATTCAGCACCGCGACATGGTCCGAGATCTCCATCACCAGGCCCATGTCATGTTCCACCATCAGGATCGACACGCCCCATTCGTTCCGCACATCGAGGATGAAGCGCGCCATGTCCTCGGTCTCTTCGCGGTTCATGCCTGCCACCGGCTCGTCCAGCAGCAGGATGCGCGGCTGCATCGCCAGGGCGCGGGCAAGCTCGACCCGCTTTTGCAGCCCGTAAGACAGCATCGCCACCGGCTTGTTGCGGATATGGTCGATTTCCAGAAAGTCGATGATACGCCGCTCGATCTCGGCGCGCAGCGCCTCTTCCTCGCGCGCAGCGGGGCCCAGGTGCAAAAGCCCCTGAAGAAGGTTGGTCTTCATATGCGCGTGACGGCCCAGCTTGATATTGTCGAGCACGGTCATCCCGCGGAACAATGCGATATTCTGAAAGCTGCGCGCCATGCCCCGCGCAGCCCGCTCCGGCGCCCGCACCCGCGAGATATCGCGCCCGTCCAGCCGGATCGACCCCGCCGACGGCCGGTAAAACCCCGAGATACAGTTGAACATTGAGGTCTTGCCCGCACCATTCGGCCCGATCAGCGCGGTGACCTGCCCCGGCTCGGCGGTGAAAGACACCCCGCGCAGCACCTTCAGCCCCCCGAAAGCCAGGGTGACATCGTCGACCTCCAGTCTGGCGCCGGTATCGGGGCCCGTCATGGCCGCCCCCTGCCGAAGAACTGCGTCATCGGTTTCCCTCCCTCGATCTGCGACAGCGCAGGTCGCAGAAATCCGCCCGGAAAAACGGTAATCCGTTGATCCGTCATATATAAATCGTGAAGTCTCTTCCCTGTCGGGACCGTTTCGCAAGACCGTCCTCCACGGTCAGGCAAAGCCCCGTTGATCTAAACCTACTCATGAGTATAAATAACTTTCAAGTAATATCTTCAGGCGGGGCAAAACACGCGCCCCACCGCCAGGCACCGAAGGGAGAGCGGCAAGATGCGCAGGCCGCAAACGGCATCAGCTACCGCCGAAAAATCAGATTCTGGCGAAAAGCCGGCTGCTGCCGAAAAGATCGTGCCCGGCGACCGCATCCGCAACCGCAGCGCCAAGCATGAGGCGGTGCTTGAAACCGCCGTCGCCCTGTTCAACGAAAAGGGGTTTCACGCCACCTCGCTCGACGATGTGGCGGCGCGGCTGCATGTGACGAAGCCGTCGATCTATCACTATGTCTCCAGCAAGGACGAGATCCTGTTCGCCTGCGTAAAGCGCGGCCTTCAGCAGATTCTTGCAGCGATCGAGGCGCTGCCGGACGGCCGCCGGTCGGGCCACGACCGGCTTGAGGCGGCGATGACCGGCTATGCGCTGGCGATGACCGAAGACTTTTGCCGCTGCGTGACCCGCACCGCCGACAGCGAGCTTGCCGAGCCGAGCCGTGTGGAGTTTCGCCGCCTGAAACGCGAGATCGACCAGGTGATGCGCAGCCTCGTGCAGGCCGGGATGGATGACGGATCGCTGCGGCCAGGCGAGCCGCGGATCGTGACATTCACCCTGACCGGCGCGCTGAACTGGATCGGGCGCTGGTATGAGCCGTCGCGCGGATTGCCGCCCGGGGAAGTTGCATCCGGCGTTGTCGCGACTCTGCTGACTGGCTTGCGGTCAGCGTGAGTGGTAAATTCTGCAGGGAATATGAGCCGTAAGCTTAAACCGTAAGCTTTGCGCTGACGATTGGCGTTTCGAAGTGGGGCAGGCATAGCCGGGTAACATGTCTTCCCCTTGCGTGGGTTGCTGGCTTGACCGAGCATTCCCATGCGAGCGGCCAACGCCAGCATCCTGCCACGCAATCCCTGAATCACCCGCCCCCGGATGGCTCCGGTCCGGCATTGATGTTGGCTGTCTGAATGAATCTGATCGAACCTCATCGCTTCACGCCCTATGAGGCAGGAACCGCAACTTCCGTCACCCTGCCGGGGCTGCATTGCAGTACCCATGTGGAGGTGTTGCGGATCAATGCAGGGCTGGTCCTGGCCCGGCGTTGTTGCACAACTCACGCCTGAGGCATGACTTCGCCTTTCCCCGCTGATGTCAGGCCACGCGAATGATCTCGGCTGTGCCGAGGGCGTTGAAGCGGTTGATCAGGGCGATGCGGATCTGGATTTCTGCGGTTTGGCTGTCGGGGTGTCTTGCAGCGATGCGTTCACCGAAGGCCTTGAGGCACCGCATCTTTGCCTCGATCCGGCTGCGGACATGGTATCCGGTCCATCGCTTCCAGAACGCCCTGCCATAGTGCTGGGTAGCACGCAGGGTTTCGTTTCGAGCGATTGCGGCCGGGCAATCCTCTTTCCACGGACGACCGTTCTTGCGGATCGGGATGATCGCAGTGGCCTGGCGGTCGATGATGGCGGTGTGGCAGCGGCGGGTGTCATAGGCACCGTCGGCGGTCACTGTGCCGATGTCTTCGCCCTCGGGGATCTGGTCCAGCAGGTCCGGCAAGACCGGACTGTCGCCGTCGCCGCTGGAAGTAAACTCCACCGCCCGAATGTCAGACGTGGCGGTGTCCATCGCCAGATGGACCTTGCGCCACTGGCGTCGGCCCTGAACACCGTGCTTTTTGGCCTGCCATTCACCGCCGCCCAGGAACTTGATCCCGGTGCTGTCAACCAGCAGGTTCAAGGGACCATCGGCACGCCGATAGGGGATCTGCACGGCGAGCGTCTTTTGTCGGCGGCACAGTGTCGTGTAATCCGGCACGGCCCAGTCCAAGCCCGCCATTTTCAGCAGGCTGGCCACCATCCCGGTCGTTTGCCGAAGCGGCAGCTTGAACAGAACCTTGAGGGTCAGACAGAACTGGATCGCCGCATCCGAGAACACCGCAGGGCGGCCGGGGCGGCCGCCAGGCTGCGCCAGCCAGATCATCTCCTTGTCCAGCCAGATCAGCAAAGACCCGCGCTTGCGAAGTGAGGCAGTGTAGCTGGACCAGTTCGTCGTGCGGTAGCGGGCAGGTGATGGCTTGCTCATGCAGGCCGTCTAACCGCATGGATTCGCAATGTGAATCCTCCGAAGAAAGAGTTCTGCAACAACGCCATTACAAGGATGCAAAGTAGCTTCAAATACACATTTGGCTGGAGGCGGGCGACCCAAAGGCATTCGGGAAGAGGTTGCGAAACTGCGTTTCAAGGTGCACCTGCGCGGCGAAGCTGTCGCTAATGGGAGTCATCGGTCCGCGCAGTTTTTCCCGCTAAGACGTTGATAGCATTGATAGATCGTTGCCGGATCGGGCGTGACGATATGGCCGTTCGCCGCCCTCCGAACCGCCTCGCCCTGCGCGCCTAGGTCAAACGCCATGACCGGCAGGCCAGTAGCCAGCATCTCATGCGTTGTAAAGGAGAAGGTTTCGGGCCAGACGGACGGCATTAGCCAAGCTGTGACCCTGCTGGACGACAGGATCCCAGGCAGATGGCCGGGTTCGTAGCGCCCCGTCACATGCACCGCTGGAGGTAGCGAAAAGCTGTGGTCAAACTCGCCAATGATAAGCAGCTGGGGGGCGTCCGCCTGAGCCTCGAGGTGGTAGGCCAGATCCGAAATGACCTGCGCGCCCTTGACGCGACCAATGGCTCCTAGAATGCCGATCACCCCAGGCCGGTCGCGAAGCGCCTGCATGACGGGAACGTCGGTGAGCACCTTATGCGGCTCACAGGCGATTTTTCCTTCCACGTCCGGCCAGGCGGCTTCGACAATCCCGGCATTGTTCGTCGAGAAGACGACCAGCCGATCGGCCCGGCGCACTGCCCGTCCCCAACGTTCGCGCCAGGACCGCAGGGAAACATGGATACTGTCGACCAAAATCTGGTGAGCGGCGTCGGTCGAGGATGGAGGCGGGACCCCGGTGTAGCTGCCGTCCGCGTTGAGCAGGTTGAACGACGGACTGATTGGGAAATAGTCGTGAAACATGATGTCTAGGACCGAGCCGGAACCAGCCGCTAGGTCACATAGAAGGTCCGGCAGCTCCCACGGGCGCTCGTCGCCCACGCCGCAGGAATAGATTATGTGCCGGTGAGGGATCCGTTGGATCAGATTGCGTACCACCTCGATCGCATCGGTCTCTCCCGCCAGCATGCCGTCTTCGGCATGCAACTCGATGCGGAAACGCCTCGCGCCCCCGACTCGGATAACCACGCTGCGACGGTTCTGCTTGATCCGCTCGTCGATCCGCGCAGCAAGCCAGTGTTCTGCTCCACCCCCAAGCGAATGGCCGACATAGACGTGCAGCGGGTCAGGTTCGGCCGCCCCGGCGTAGGCCAGGGCAAGGCACAGGCGGGCAGTCAGCAGCGGGTCGGCTGCGATGAAACGGCGCACCTCACCTTCGAACTCGGGATAGCGCCTGTTGATTATACGGGCCGCTCCGTCCACGGCCTTCGCCTTGGTCGCGCTGCCAAAGGATTCGCCACCGCGATGCTCGATGAACAAGTTGCCAATGCCCACGTGGGTCATTCCGGCCGCAGCGGTCTTTCGGCACCAGTCAACCTCTTCGCCGTAGCCGCGTCCGAAGGCGGGGTCGAGCTCGGGGACGAGGTTCAGCGCGGCCCGGCTCATCGCCATACAGAAGCCAATGCCGGTAGGGATCAGGGCCTGCGACTGGGTAGAGAGGTTTCGGGCGGTCGCGTCGATCTGGTCGGCGTTGCCGGGGTTCAGCGCGACACGGCCAGCGATCCAAGGCACCGACATGATCGTGGCATCATTGGACATCGGCGTGACGCTCGCCACATTGTCGCTGGCGAGGATCGGCCCCAGCAGGCGTGACGCCCAGCCCTGAGGGACGAAAGCGTCGCTGTTGAGCAGCACCACCGGGCCGCCGCGCTCTGCGCTCAGCCGAAGGCCGCGGTTGACGCTGCCGATAAAGCCGAGATTGCAGTCATTTACCAGCAGCGTGACCCTGTCGGACCGCTGCGACGCCCATGCGTTCAGCCATGGGAGCACGCGCGGATCGGTCGAGGCGTCTTCGATCAGGACAAGATGCCACGGCACGTCGGTATGGTGGTCTACCCGCTCGACCGCTTCGGTGAGCAGGTCGAAAGCGTTATAAACGGGCAAAATAATGGTAATGGCGGGCAGCTCCGCCGTCCGCGCGGAAGGGGGGGCCAGAAATTCTGTATCTAGCAGCAGGCTGGTTTCATGTCTAACTCCCAGCCGGAAAATCGTCCGCAGCCGTTCGCGATGAACGGGCTTGCGGCCACTCAGGAGGTATTTCACCCCCGGCACCGCCGCCCGGACAAAATCGCGCCGGAACGCAGCACGTGTCTGCCGACGTGCCGCGAGGATCATGCTCTCGGTTGGCAGGGGCAACGGCCACGGGGTGATGTCGGGCATGTCTTCGACCATCAGGCGGACCGGTCCCCCGGACCATTGGACCGTGACCTCGAAGCCCACGCGGCCGTGCTGGTTGTGCGTCTCCACCATCCGTGCGCCAAGCTCTGCGGCGACGTCGCCCCGCTGGATGCAGCGCGACACTGGCTGAAGCTGGCCATCCACCTCCACACTCATTCGATGGGCAAGGGTCCAGCCTCGCAGCGTCAGAAAACCCTGGCGAAACACACATTCCTCGACAAAACCCATTCCCTCGCCGCCGTCAGCCAGCGGTATGAGCGGGAAGCGGCATTCGGCGTGGCGCGTCAAGTAGCATTGTCTGAGGTGGATGAGGTCGGACAGAAGCTTCATGAGCCGTCAGTTTGCCGCAATGTTTCTAAGCCAGGAGACAGGGGCCAAGCCGTTGAAGGTCAGGAAATCCACATAGCGACGGGCAAGCATCCTGCGGTTGGCATCAAACGCCGTGGCATCGAATTGCGCAAACAGGTCGAGAAGTTGGTCGCGGGAGACCCCCGAAGCGATGTCCTTGGCAAGGATATGGGGCACGAGCATCGTTTGGCAAAGTTCCAGCGTGCGCGAATCGTGGGCGATGCAAACCGCCGGGACACCGGCCTGCAAGGCCAGCATCGTGCCGTGGATGCGGGGGCCAATGACGAAGTCAAAGCGGCGGTAATGTTCCATCCAGTTGGGGATGTCGAAGAAAACGTTGCCGTGCCGCTCGGTCCAGCGGACGAATTCATCTGTATCCATTTCCGGGCAGATGTAGTTGCGATGCGCTTCCAGTTCGTCCCGCGCAACGTCCCGTGCCTCTCCGCGGGTAAGCTGGATCATCGGTAGGGGATGGGACCCGACGTAGGAGCCGCCGGTCACGGTGACAAGCCGGGCGAGCGACTGCTCGATCTGGCGAAGCTGCACCGAGTGTCGAAGTCCGGCCGCCACCGCCACCCGCTTCACGGGGCGCACCCGTGCGGCGATCCGCGCCCCGAGTTCCGGGTCAGGGTTCAGGAACAGCGAGGGGCAGCCAAGAACGACAGCATGATCGCCCAACCCATAGTGGTCGAGGACCTGCTTTGAGAAGGGCCCGCGCACGCTGATGTTCGGGCCGTCGCCCCGCCTGTGATCGGCGATCTGCCGCACCCACGCCACGGTGCCTTCGGGCACCTCTGGCATCTTGCCGTCGACGTCGCTTTGCGCCCCGAGCCCGATCATGACCATGCGGCACTCGAGCTTCGCAAAATTCTCGGAAAGGATTTTGTAGTCAACATGGGCGCCGAACTGGTTGGCTGCGGGAAGAACGCCGACAGAACCCGTTTCGTCGATGCGCTGGGGATTCGCACCCCAAGCTATGGTTGAAAGGCCGCCGCCCAGATGAGCATCAATCGCGGCATGAAAGGCAAGGTTGCCTGTATTTTGACCTACCCGGTCATATAGTGTCTTGGTGTCCAAAAGCGCCATATCTGCGACCTTCGGCTTCAGGCCCATGATAAAGGGGTTGGTCATCCGCTCAGAACCTTTCATTTTCGCTCAAGCGCCGGCACTTGCCATGACGCGGCGCTCGCCCGGCATTGCCGGCCCAATCAGCGCCATGTGCGCCTCGGCGCAATCTGCATAGCCGATCGGCGCCCGGATGCCGGCCCGCAGGCGGTCCCATTCAGAGCTGTCGTCCCGCGCCAGCCGCAGCAGCGTGTCGCCCCAAGCGCGACTGTTGCCCACTGGCACATGAACGCCGTCCACGCCATGGGTGATCTTTTCTGCCATGCCCCCGATGTCTGACCCGATCACCGGGCGGCCCAGGGTAAAGGCTTCCTGAATGACCATGGGCGAGTTTTCCCACCACAAGGACGGCACCACCACCCAATCGACCGCGGCCATGCGGCTTGCCATCTGGAACGGCTGGTAGGGGCCGATCCACTGAACAGTGCCGTCCTGTTCGAGCGGCCCAGATAGCCGCGCTATAGTCTCGCGGAACTCGGGTGTCTGGTATTCCAGATTGGCGCCATGGACTTCCAGCACAATGCGGCGACGTTCGGACCTTCTCAGCCCCGATAGCGCCTGCAAAAGCACATGGACGCCCTTGAACGGATTAATCTGGCCAAAGAAGGCGAAGCGGTTGCGCGTCTCGCCCTCGGCCAGCGGACGCGGCGGCAGCGGTTCCCGAGTGGCCTGCCCGTTCTCGATCGTGACGATGCGCTCGGGCGAGATGCCCCAGGCGATATAACGCTCGCGCAGGAAGTCGGACGGGGTAACGAACTGGTCCACGAGGTCGAAATAGGACTGGTACCGGTGCTTGCGCAGCCAGAAATCCTCGGGTGTGATTTCGGGGAAGCAGCGGTTGCAGTCGTCAGGGCTTTCACGGAAGCACAGCCGGTTGCTGCCGGTCTTGATCATCTGTCCCTGGTTGAAGCAGATGGCGGCGTATTCATGCAGGGTCAGGACGATGCGGATGAATGGGTCGATCCGCTTGATCACCTGCAAGTATTCCAATCCCAGATGCAGGTAGTGATGCGCATGGACAATCGTCGGGCGCAGTTGCCGGATGAGGTCGGCAAAGCCGTCGAACAGGCTTTGGGGGTTGGCGGCCTTCAACCGGAACCAGTCGTAAACGGTTTGCTCCCAAAGATACTCGTTGGTCCGGCGCAGCGAGATCGATCCGTTGGGTCCTCTTCCGCGGTCGTGGCGGGCCAGAAAGAATGCCGCCTCGACATCCGGGCGGTCGCCATAAGTCTTGAACAGGTTGTAGGCGGCCAGCTCGCCCCCGCCCAGGTGAAAGTCGGGATAGCCATGGGCCGTCACGAGGATGCGGTGTTTCCGGCTCATGCGGTCATCTCCTTCCGGGAATGCGAGGGCACCGGCGCGGCGGCACTGGCAGCCAGCATGTCTTCCCAGCGTTCCTGGTGGCGGACCGCGTTGGTGATCGTCACGCGCAACTTGAAATGGTCGTGCCCGATGGCACTGAACGACTGCCGTTCCAGATGGGTCAACTGCACATCGGGATGATAGATCACCCGGTAGCCGCGCTTTCGCAGCGTCAGGCACAGGTCGCTGTCCTCGAAATCGCCGATCAGATAGCCGGTATCCCAGCCGCCGATTTCGTCAAAAACCTTTCGGGTGATCAGCATGCAGGCGCCGGTCACGGCCGGAACCTCGGCCGGGGCCTGCGCGGGGTCGAATTCGGGCCCTAGGCCTGCATTCGGGTGGCGGTTGATCCAAATCCCCAACGTATTGAGCTTTTCAAAGCTCATGCCGGCATGCTGCAGGCCGCCATTGGCAAACAGCAGCCGCGGCCCGACGACGCCAATGGTTTGGTCGGTGTCAAGGGTCGCCCGCATCGGGCCGAGCCATCCGGGGCCCTGCGGAATGACGTCACTGTTCAGGAATAACAGCAGCCGCCCGCGCGCGTATTCGGCCCCAAGGTTGTTCGCCCCGCTGAACCCACGGTTGCGCCGGCCCGAGATAACCGTGAACGGCAGATCGAGCAGCCGGTGCAGGTATTCCGCGCCCGCAAGGACATCAGCTTCGATCAGCGGATCGTCGATGACATAGATCACTTCGCAGAATCGGCGGAACTCGGGGTCGCGCCCAAACTCGAGAAGCTGATGCTCCATGAAGTCGAAGCGGCGATACAGCGGCACGATCACCGACACCTCGGGCGCCTTCGGAGGCTTGCCGAAATCCTTACGACGCGACTGCAGGCCCGATGCCTCCTCCATCCGGCGCCTGATCAGCGGCGCGAGTACGGGCCAGTCCACGATGCCCGCACGACGATGGAACAGCCTGTCCTCGGTCTCAATGGAAAACAGCTTGTCTGCCGCCTGCCGCGGGTCCGAAGGAAGCCTTTCGCCTCCAATGTGTTCGCTCAGCGTGGAAATCCCGTCTTCGGTCACAACCCGAATGGCAACGGTCGAGTTTTCATCCAGTTCGGGAAGGTAGGCCACAAAGGCAGAGTCTTGGTCACTCCAAGGGTTGTCCGGAAAGCCGTCACGAATATCGCGCCGTTCGCGCCGAAACGCGGCGGACATCGGGTGGATGTTCCCCAGACCATCCTCGAACCAGATAATGGCGTCCGGCGCGTGGAGCGCCCAGCCAAATACAATTCCTCCACCCTCGGGGCTGAGGATGACACCTTCAATATGGGCCAAGTGCTTGTCGGGCGCGGCTTGGCTGTAATCAAAATCGCCCAGCAGTTTGCGCCATAGGGGACTACCAAGTGGCACGAGGCCAAGCGCCCCCTTTTTTCTGCCGCCTTCCATGTGCCTAATTATGAGCTCCTGAAACTCTGTCAGTTCAGGGGCTTCCTGCAGCGGGCCCGTTAGTTGACGGGGGCCATTCGCGATGCAGAGCCCAAGTTCGATCGGGTCGCCATTTACAGGAGCATCACTGATCACGGCAAACCCAAAGGGTTTAGTCGGTGGCAGGCCCAACGCTTCCGCCACATCGGATCTGCCGTGGCGTTGGACTGCCGCCGGCCAGATCGTACCGGCCTGAGCGATTTCGACGTCAAGATTATCAGCGGTGCACCAGCCGAAGACTACGAGCCTGCCATCCATGCGGCGAACGGCATCGATGTAGAACGGAAACTCCCGGCCCGCCGCGTCAAGGAGAACCTCACGAGCGCGCTGAACAGGAGCCAAATCTTGTGCTTTGTCGAAGGGTTTCCGAAGTGTCAAGCGCATAATATTATAACTCACTCGAGGTAATGGAGCAACGCAGGCATCTGGCGTTTCGGTTAATGGGAGCGCCCTCGGGGAGCAAGCGGGCGAGATCGGAGGCAAACTGCGGCTGTAGTAGAAATGCTAAACCTGTGACCACGCCTGCACTCTCGACGCCAACTCAACGCGAGCTTGGCAGCAGGTGCCACCTTGCAGCCGGCGTGCGCCTCGCAAAGGAGCCAGGACCAACGATGCCAAACACTTCGGGTATCATGACAGTGTGCTTGGCACCACAGCGAAGTTGGGTTGACCTTGCACATATTCGCCTCATATCTTCCGGTTGTCGTCGCGATAAGTTTTGTTTTACTGAGAGATCGATAGAATCAAAAATTCTACATCAATGGGATAGTATAGTTTACATGAACGGGATGATACTGTGAGGCAGGTTCTACGAATAGCTCGCCGTCTACCATCATCCCTGTTGCGAACACGGACAGGCAACCATCGCGGCGCGGACATAGTCGTGTTTTGAAAGAGCTATGCCTGCCCATCCGAACGAGGAGCGTATCCTTGTCCTAACCCGGGCGGCGCAGGAACGCGTGCTGGCATACAAGTAGTCGGTGCTGCGGGCGACGGCAGTCACGACCTCGTGCTGTGACCCCCGATGTTCATCCAGCGGAAACCAGAGTCGGCGATTGAATTTGGCGCGGTT
>NZ_JBHMQU010000069.1:0-40839 GCF_042435015.1 Paracoccus panacisoli
GCCTCGGCGGCGGCGGCACGGTGGGCGACCTCGGACCGGCGCCGCGCCTCGGCGGTGGTTCCCGGGGGGACCATCTCGACCAGCATCGGCGGCGCGGGCGCGGGCATCACCTCGCGCCCGGTGTAGAGCGCGCTTTCCTTGTACTGCTCGGCCATGAAGCGGACGATGACGCCCACCGCGGCCCCGACCGGCACCGCGATCAGCAGGCCGAGAAACCCGAACATCACCCCGAACACCGACAGCGAGAGCATCAGCCAGACCGGGTGCAGCCCGACATGGCCGCCGACGATCTTGGGTTGCAGCACGTTGCTTTCGAGCATCTGGCCGGCGGCAAAGATCGCCGCCACCCCGCCGATCCGCGGCCAGTCGCCCCAGAAGGTGGCCACCGCCACCCCGATCGACAGCACGCCCCCGACCAGCGTGCCGACATAGGGGATGAAGGACAAGAGCGCCGCCGCCACCCCGATGACGATCCCGAAGGGCAGCCCGATCAGCATCAGCCCGGTCGAATAGAGCGTGGCGAGGATCAGGATCACCAGCGCTTCGCCGCGCACGAAGCCGGCCACGCTGTCGTCGATCTGGGCGAAGATGCGGCGGATCGTCGGCGCGTGCTGGCGCGGCAGCAGGTTGTCGATGCGCTCGATCATCCGGTCCCAGTCGAGCAGCATGTAGAAGGCCACGACCGGGGCGATGATCAGCACCATGAACACGCCCACCACGCTGCGCAGCGAGCCCATGAGCGTGCCCATCAGACCGCCCAGCGAGTTGGTCAGCGTCGTGCGGATCTGCTCGACCGCGGTGTCGATCATGCCGCCGTCGGGCATGAACTCGGGGAAGCGGTTGCGCACGATCGACTGGACGCTGTTGAGCAGGTCGGGGGTCGACTCGACCAGTTGCCCCGCCTGCCGCACCAGCAGCGGGCCGAGCCACAAGAGCAGCGCGGCCAGCGCCAGCACCACGATCAGCGTGATGAACACCACCGCCAGCGTGCGCGAGAGCCCCGCCCGCTCGAGCCGGTCGGCCACCGGGTCGAGCATGTAGGCGATCCCCATGCCGAGCACGAAGGGCAGGATCGCCCCGCCCAGAAGCCACAGCGCCAACAGCAGCACCGCCGCCGCGCCGCCCCACCAGAGCGCCTGTTTCGTCGCCGACATCTGCATCTGCGTCCCCGCCCTCGATCCCGTCCCGTGGGCCCTCGCCCAGATGCCTGCGGTGATGCAGTCCCCGCCCCCCGCGCGCAAGGGTCTTGGGCAACGCCCCCGCGCATCCGACCCCGGGCCGTCCCTTGCCGTTGCCGGGGCGGCCCCGATCCGCTAACGCAGGCGGGCAATCATCCAAGGTGCTGCCCCATGCGTCTCACGCGCTATTTCCTGCCTGTCCTGAAAGAGAACCCCTCCGAGGCGCAGATCGTCAGCCACCGGCTGATGCTCAGGGCGGGGATGATCAAGCAGCAGGCGGCGGGCATCTATTCCTGGCCCCCGCTCGGCCTCAAGGTGCTGCGCCGGATCGAGCAGATCGTGCACGAGGAACAGGGCCGCGCCGGGCACATCCCGGTGCTGATGCCCACCATGCAGTCGGCCGACCTGTGGCGCGAAAGCGGCCGCTATGACGACTACGGGCAGGAGATGCTGCGCATCAAGGACCGCCACGACCGCGACATGCTGTTCGGGCCGACCAACGAAGAGATGATCACCGACATCTTCCGCGCCCATGTGAACAGCTACAAGGACCTGCCGCTGACGCTCTACCAGATCCAGTGGAAGTTCCGCGACGAGGTCCGCCCCCGCTTCGGCGTCATGCGGGGCCGCGAGTTCCTGATGAAGGACGGCTACAACTTCGACCTGACCAAAGAGGACGCGCTGCACGCCTATAACCGCCACCTGGTGAGCTACCTGCGCACCTACGAGCGGATGGGCCTGCAGGCGATCCCGATGCGCGCCGACTCGGGGCCCATCGGCGGCGAGGACACGCACGAGTTCCTGGTCCTCGCCGAGACCGGCGAATCCGAGGTCTTCTATGACAGCGAGATCACCGATCTGCGCTTCGGCGACCGCGCCATCGACTATGACGACGCCGCCGCCTGCCGCGCGGTGCTGGACGAGTTCACCAGCCGCTACGCCCGCACCGACGAGACCCACGATCCGGCGGTGTTCGAGACCATCCCCGAGGACCGCCGCCGCTCGGCCCGCGGGATCGAGGTCGGGCAGATCTTCTATTTCGGCACCAAGTATTCCGAGCCGATGGGCGCGACCGTCGTCGGCCCGGACGGCGCGCGGGTGCCGGTCCACATGGGCAGCCACGGGATCGGCGTCAGCCGCCTGCTGGGCGCGATCATCGAGGCGAGCCACGACGACCGCGGCATCATCTGGCCCGAGGGCGTCACGCCGTTCCACGTCGGGCTGGTGAACCTCAAGCAGGGCGACGCCTCGACCGACAACGCGTGCGAGGCGCTGGAGCGCGAGCTGACCGCGCGCGGGCTCGAGGTGCTCTACGACGACCGCGACGAGCGCGCGGGCGCCAAGTTCGCCACGATGGACCTGATCGGCCTGCCGTGGCGGATCACCGTGGGCCCGCGCGGCCTGGCCGCGAACGTGGTCGAGCTGACCAGCCGCAAGACCGGCGAGTCGGTCGAGGTCTCGGCCAGCGAGGCCGTAGCCCGGCTCGCCGACATCTACGCCCCGGTGTTCGCGGCGGCGTATCGGGGCTGAGGCGACGGACCGAATGAGGGCCGGCCTGTCGACCCCCGTCGACGGGCCGGGTTGACGGGTCGCGCCGCCATGCGCATTCTCGATACACATTCCGTCCCCCGCGGGGGCGGCCAAGCCGAGGACCAAGCCCATGCGCGCCCGCGTCAACCTGACCGTTGAGGAAGACCTTGTCCGCGAGGCCCGCGACTACGACATGAACCTCTCGCGCATCGCCGAAGACGCGCTGCGCCACGCCGTCAAGCTGGAACGCAATCGGCGCTGGAACGAGGAAAACCGCGCCGCGCTCGAGGCCTATGCGCAAGAGGTGCGCGAGCACGGGCTTCCGCTCGAGAAATACCGGATGTTCTGACCTTTGGCGCAGTTCGACATCCACCGGCTCAGCGACGGGATGCACGTCGTTGTGCTGCAGTCAGACCTCATCGACCTGCGCGAATCATGTCTCGTCGCGCCCATGTTCCGGAAGGGTGCACGGGCCGAACTCGGTCGGCTGACGCCGCTCATCACTCATGACGACAAAAGCTGGCTGGTGCGCGTCCCCCAGCTGACGGCGATGCGGCCCGCGACGCTCGGCCCGCCCCGCGGGTCAGCCGCCGCATTCCGCGACGAGCTGTTCCGCGCCATCGACCTGCTGACCCACGGCTTCTAGGCCAGCACCCCCTCCAGCGAGTTCGGCGCGCTGGCGATGATGCGCACCTCCACCAGATCGCCCACCGCCGCCTCGGGCGCCTGGACGAAGACCGAATGCAGATAGTCCGACTTGCCGACCATCTGCCCGGGCATCCGCCCCGGCTTCTCGAACAGCACCCCGAGCGTGCGCCCGACCATCCCCTCCTGCGCCGCCTTCTGCTGGCGGGTGAGCAGCGCCTGCATCTCGTGCAGCCGCGCATCCGCCACCGCCTCAGGCACCAGCGCCCGCCCGGCCGCGGGCGTGCCCGGGCGCGGCGAATACTTGAAGGAGAACGCAGTGCCGAACCCCACCTCCTCGATCAGCCGCAGCGTGTCGGCGTGGTCGGCATCCGTCTCACCCGGGAAGCCCGCGATGAAATCCGAGGTCAGCAGGATGTCCGGCCGCGCCGCCCGGATGCGGTCGACGAGCCGCAGATAGTCGTCGCGCGTGTGCTTGCGGTTCATCGCCTTGAGCACCCGGTCCGACCCCGACTGCACCGGCAGATGCAGATAGGGCATGAGCTGCGGCACGTCCCGGTGCGCGGCGATCAGGTCGTCGGCCATGTCGTTGGGATGGCTGGTCGTATAGCGGATGCGGTCGAGCCCTTCGATCCCAGCGAGCTGCCGGATCAGCTCGCCCAGACCCTCGGCGCCGTCGCCATGCCAGCCGTTGACGTTCTGGCCCAACAGCGTGATCTCGCGCACCCCGCGGGCCACGAGGTCCCGCGCCTCGGACAGGATGCGCGCGGCCGGGCGGCTGACCTCGGCCCCGCGGGTATAGGGGACGACGCAGAAGGCGCAGAACTTGTCGCAGCCCTCCTGCACGGTCAGGAAGGCGGCCGGATGGCGGCGGGTCGCGCGGCGCTCGGGCAGGTGGTCGAACTTGTCCTCGGCCGGGAACTCGGTGTCCACCGCGGGCGCCTCGCCCCGCGCCATCGCAGGCAGGCGATGATAGGCCTGCGGGCCCACGACCAGATCGACGAGCGGCATCCGGCGGATGATCTCGTCGCCCTCGGCCTGCGCCACGCAGCCCGCCACGCCGATCTTGAGGTCCGGTCGCTCGGCCTTGAGCGGCTTGAGCCGCCCGAGGTCGGAATAGAGCTTCTCGGCCGCCTTCTCGCGGATGTGGCAGGTGTTGAGCAGCACCATGTCGGCGTCATCGGCGCGGTCGGTCTCGACATAGCCCTCGGCCCCCAGCGCCTCGGCCATGCGCTGGCTGTCATAGACGTTCATCTGGCACCCGTAGGTCTTGATGAACAGGCGTTTGGGGCTCTGGTCGGTCATGGGCTGACTTTCGGCAATTCTGGGTCGGACGAAACTTAGATCACGCGATGCGTTGACCGCAGAGCATAGCGGCTCGGCACTCTGCAGACCCGGCAATCGCTGGGCCAAGACGTTGGCGCCGACCCGATATCCTCTTATCGTCACCGGGTCAAAACGGACAGGCACCCGGGCCGACCATTTGCCTGACGTAAGAAGCAACGCCCCCGAAGTCCACGCTCCGCTCTCAAGGCCGGTCACGGCCGGGGAACGGCCCTTGCCCCCTGCCCCGCGGCGGGTTACGCAGCCGGGCCGCGGGAGGCGTGGCAGAGTGGTTGAATGCACCGGTCTTGAAAACCGACGTGGGGGCAACCCCACCGTGGGTTCGAATCCCACCGCCTCCGCCAGCAAGCTTGTCCCCCGCCCGCCCGGGGAGTCCCTCACCCCTCGCCCAGCCGGTCCAGCACCCCGGTCAGCCGGGCCAGCGTGCCCTCCACGTCCTTCAGCTTGTCGAGCCCGAAGAGCCCCAGCCGGAAGGTGCGGAAATCCGGCCCCTCGCCGACCTGCAGGGGCACGCCCGCGGCGATCTGCATCCCCAGCGCGGCGAAGCGGCGGCCGCTCTGGATCTCGGGGTCGGTCGTGTGGCTCACCACCACCCCCGGGGCCGCAAAGCCCGGCGCCGCGACCGAGGCGAAGCCGCGCTCGGCCAGCGCCGCGCGCACCCGCTCGCCCAGGTCCCACTGGGCCGCGCGGGCCGCCTCGAACCCCATCTCGCGCGTCTCGACCATCGCGTCGCGCAAGACCAGCAGCGAGTCGGTCGGCAGCGTGGCGTGATAGGCGTGTCCGCCGTCCTCGTAGGCCTTCATGATCGCGCGCCACTTCTTCAGGTCCAGCGCGAAGCTGTCGCTCGTCGTCGCCTCGAGCCGCGCGAGGCCTTCGGGCGAGAACATCACCAGCCCCGCGGCGGGCGGCGCGCTCCACCCCTTCTGCGGGGCCGAGATCAGCACGTCGACGCCCGTGGCGCGCATGTCGACCCAGATCGCCCCCGAGGCGATGCAGTCGAGCACCATGAGCGCGCCGACCTCGTGCGCCGCGGCCGCCAGCGCGGTGATGTAGTCGTCGGGCAGGATCAGCCCGGCCGAGGTCTCGACGTGGGGGGCGAACACCACCGCCGGGCGGCTGTCGCGGATCTCGGCCACCACGTCCTCGATCGGCGGGGGGGCGAAGGCCGGCTGGGGGTCATTGCCGGCGGGGCGGGCCATCTCGACGGCGGCCTCGCCCTCCATCGCGGCGGCCTCGTGAATCTGGGTCCAGCGGAAGCTGAACCAGCCGTTGCGCACGATCAGCGCGTCGGCGTGGCGGGCGAACTGGCGGGCCACCGCCTCCATCGCGAAGGTGCCGCCGCCGGGGACCACGGCCACCGCCTCGGCGCCGTAAGCCTCGCGCGCGATGGCCGAGATGTCGCGCATCACCGCCTGGAACTTCTGCGACATGTGGTTGAGGCTGCGGTCGGTGAAGACGACCGAGAACTCCATCAGACCGTCGGGGTCCACCACGCTCTTGCCGTCGGGGCGCAATCCGTCCATCGCCTGCTCCTCTGCTCGCCTGTGGGGCGAGACTAGACCCCCCGGCCCGGCAAGGCCAGCCGCCGCGAGAGCACCCCGGCCCCACCCCGCGGCCCCCTTGCGGCACCCCCTGCCCCGTGCCTAGGTTGGCGGTAACGGCAGACACCCCCATGCAGAGGCAATTCCCGATGCGGATCGGCATCCTCAAGACCGGCCAGTCGCCCGAGGTCATCCGCGGCGCGCTCGGCGACTATGACCAGATGTTCGAGCGGCTGCTCGGCGGGCGCGGCTTCGACTTCGACAGCTACCATGTCGAGGCGATGCAGTTCCCCCCCGACATCCACGCCGCCGACGGCTGGCTGATCACCGGCTCGCGCCACGGCGTCTACGAGGACCACCCGTTCATCCCCCCGCTCGAGGATTTCATCCGCGCGGCCTATGCCGCCGGGGTGCCGGTGGTGGGCATCTGCTTCGGCCACCAGATCATCGCCCAGGCCCTCGGCGGGCGGGTCGAGAAACACAAGGGCGGCTGGGCCGTGGGGGCACAGGACTACGACTTCGCCGGCCAGACGGTGACGCTGAACGCCTGGCACCAGGACCAGGTCGTGACCGCGCCCGAGGGGGCCGAGGTGGTCGCCACCAGCCCCTTCTGCGCCAACGCCGCGCTGCTCTACGGCAACCGCGCCTATTCGGTGCAGGCCCACCCCGAGTTTCCCGACGCCTTCATCGACGGGCTGATCGAGCATCGCGGCGGCAGCGTCCCCGAGCCGCTGATCGAGGCCGCGCGCGCCCGCCGCGGCAGCGCCGACGCGCGGCTCGTGGCCGACCGGATCGAGGCGTTCTTCCGCACCCCCCGCGCGCGGGCGCCGGTCCCGGCCGCCGAACCGGACGCAGGCGCCCGTCCCGATCGCGAGACGGCCGCCTGATGTACACGCCCCCCGCCTTCGACGAGACGCGCCCCGAGGTGCTGTTGGCGCTGATCGCCGCGCATCCGCTGGCGCTGCTGGTCACGACGGGGGACGACACCGGGCCGACCGCCAACCTCATCCCGATGACCGCCGAGGACGGCGTCCTGCGCGCCCATCTGGCCCGCGCCAACCCCCAGCTGGCCGAGCTGCGCGCGGCGCAGGCCGCCGGTCGCCCGGTCCTCGCGGTGTTTCAGGGGCCGCAGGCCTATGTCTCGCCCGGCTGGTACGCCAGCAAGGCCGAACATGGCCGGGTGGTGCCGACCTGGAACTTCCTCATGGTGCAGGTCCGGGGCGTGCCGCAGGTGATCGACGAACCCGACTGGCTCGCGGCTCAAGTCACCGACCTGACCGACCGGCTCGAGGCCGAGCGCCCCGACCCGTGGTCGGTCGCCGACGCGCCCGCCCCTTTCGTCGCGGCGCAGTTGCGCGGGATCGTCGGGCTGGAATTGCCGATGACCGCGCTGGCCGGCAAGTGGAAGGCCAGCCAGAACCGCAGCGCCGCGGACCGCGCGGGGGTGGCGCACGGCCTCGCCCGCGCCGGCCACGCGATGGCCGACCACATCCCCCTGACACCATGAACCCGATCAAGCCGGCAGCCCCGGCGGAAAGTCCCCGATGTCAGACTGGCTGACCCGATTGCCCCGCGCCGCGCAGACCTATATCGACGGCCGCCGCCTCGATGAGGTCGAGTGCATCGTCTCGGACATCGCCGGCGTCGCCCGCGGCAAGGCCATGCCCGCGTCCAAGTTCGCGCGGCAGGAAAGCTTCTACCTGCCGAACTCGATCTTCCTGCAGACCATCACCGGCGAATGGGCCGACAACCCCTCGGGCGCCTTCACCGAGCCCGACATGATCCTTGTCCCCGACTTCGAGACCGCGACCGCGGCGCCGTGGACGGCGGACGTGACGCTGCAGGTGATCCACGACGCCTATGACCAGCAGGGCAACCCGGTGCCGGTCGCGCCCCGCAACGTCCTGCGGCGCGTGGTCCAGCTTTACGCCGACAAGGGCTGGAAGCCGCTGGTCGCGCCCGAGATGGAGTTCTTCCTCGTCGCCCGCAACATCGACCCGAACCAGCCGATCCAGCCGCCGATGGGCCGCTCGGGGCGGCGGGCGGCGGCCAAGCAGGCCTATTCGCTGTCGGCGGTGGACGAATACGGCCGGGTGATCGACGACATCTACGACTTCGCCGAGGCGCAGGGATTCGAGATCGACGGCATCCTGCAAGAGGGCGGCGCGGGCCAGGTCGAGATCAACCTCGCCCACGGCGACCCGGTCAAGCTGGCCGACGAGATCTTCTTCTTCAAGCGCCTGATCCGCGAGGCGGCGCTGCGCCACGACTGTTTCGCCACCTTCATGGCCAAGCCCATCGAGGGCGAGCCGGGCAGCGCCATGCACATCCACCACTCGGTGGTCGAGGCCGAGACCGGCCGCAACATCTTTTCGGACGAGAAGGGCCGCGAGACGCCCGCCTTCCTGCATTTCATCGCCGGGATGCAGCGCCACCTGCCGGCCGCGGTCGCGCTGCTCGCACCCTACGTCAACAGCTACCGCCGCTACGTCCCCGACTTCGCGGCGCCGATCAACCTTGAGTGGGGGCGCGACAACCGCACCACCGGGCTCAGGGTGCCGATCTCGGGCCCCGACGCGCGGCGGGTGGAGAACCGCCTCGCCGGGATGGACTGCAACCCCTATCTCGGGATCGCGGCGTCGCTCGCCACCGGCTATCTGGGGCTGGTCGAGTCCGACAACCCGCGCGCCGAATGCCTGGGCGACGCCTACATGGGCGACGACGAGCTGCCCACGAACCTCGGCGACGCGCTCGACGAGATGGTCGAAAGCGCGCCGATGCGCGAGGTGCTCGGCTCCGAGTTCGTGGCCGTCTACGAATCGGTCAAGCGCAACGAATACAAGGAGTTCCTGCAGGTCATCAGCCCGTGGGAGCGTGAGCACCTGTTGCTGAACGTCTGACCCGGCGGCGCCGGGCGCGGCCCGAGCGGGCGGGGTCTTGCGGCGCGCGCCGCGCGGTGGCAAGCCCCCCGGGCAAAGAGGGGTGCCCGCCATGTCCGACCAGAAGCTTGCCATCGTCACCGGCGCCTCGCGCGGCCTCGGCGCCGCCCTCGCCGAGCGGCTCGGCGGCCGCGGCCACCACGTCGTCGCCGTCGCCCGCACCACCGGCGCGCTCGAGGAGCTCGACGACCGCATCCGCGCCCGCGGCGGCGAGGCGACGCTGGCGCCGATGGACGTGGCCAGCCCCGAGGCGATGATCCAGCTGACCCGCGCCGTGCTCGACCGCTGGGGCGGCATCGACCTGTGGGTCCACGCGGCGATCCACGCGGCCCCGCTCGCCCCCGCCCCCCATGTCGATCCGAAGGACATGGAGAAATCCATCGCCGTCAACCTTGCCGCGACCCACGGGCTGATCGCGCTGTTCGAGCCGCTGCTGCGCGCCCGCGGCGGCACCGCGCTGTTCTTCGAGGACGCCCGCGGCGGCCAGCCGTTCTTCGGCGCCTACGGCGCCACCAAGGCCGCGCAGATGGCGCTGGCGCGCAGCTGGCAGGCGGAGACCGCGCGGCTCGGCCCGCGCGTGGTCATCGCCGCGCCCGCGCCGATGCCGACCGGGGTGCGCGCCCGCTTCTACCCCGGCGAGGACCGCGCCGCGCTGACCCCCTGCGGCACCGAGGCCGACCGCATCCTCGGCGAACTCGGTCTCTGACCCCACCCCCCGCGCGGGGTGGCGGGCTGGGGAGCCTCCGGCGGGGATATTTAAGTCCAGCCCGAGGGGGGGGCGCTGCGTGCCGCCCCCGCCTCGGTGGCGTTTACAGGCCGTAGATGGCCCCGAACTTCTCTTCCAGATAGTCGAGCAGCGGCTCGGGGCTGACCGCGGCGCCGGTCGCCGTCTCGACCAGCTCGCGCGGCGGCAGCAGGCCGCCGTGGCGCTGCAGGTTCTCGCGCAGCCACTCGACCCCTGGCCCCGCCTCGCCCCGGGCCAGGCTCTCGTCGAGGTCCGGCACCGCCGCCCGCATCGCCTCGTTCAGACAGCCGGCGTAGACGTTCCCCAGCGCATAGGTCGGGAAATAGCCGAAGAGCCCGACCGACCAGTGCACGTCCTGCAGCATCCCGTTCGCCGGCCGGTCCACCGCCACGCCGAAATCCTTGAGGAAGCGCGCGTTCCACGCCTCGGGCAGGTCATCGACCGCCAGCCGCCCCGAGATCAGGTCGCGCTCGAGGTCGAAGCGCATCATGATGTGCAGGTTGTACTGCACCTCGTCGGCCTCGGTGCGGATGTAGCCCGGCTGGACCCGGTTGACGGTGCGGTAGAACGCATCCGCGTCCGCGACCGACAGCCCCCCCATCATGTCCGACATCCGCTGGTAGAGCCAGCCGGTGAAGGCCCGGCCCCGCCCCATCTGGTTCTCGTAGATGCGCGACTGGCTTTCGTGCACCCCCATCGACACCCCCCGCCCGAGCGGCGTGAAGGCGTGGTCGGGGTCGATCCCCAGCTCGTAGCTGGAATGGCCGACCTCGTGGATGGTCGAGTAGATGCAGTTGAACGGGTCCGCCTCGACCACCCTTGTCGAGATCCGGCTGTCCTGCCAGCGTCCCGACGAGAACGGATGCACCGCCATGTCCAGCCGGCCGCGGTTCCAGTCGTAGCCGAAGGCCGTGGCGCAGGCCCGCGCGAGCCGCAGCTGCATCTCCTGCGGGAACCGCCCCTCGAGCGCCGCGGGCGGGTTCTCGGCCCCCAGCACGTCCTCGCGCAGGCTGACCAGCCGCGGCCGCATCTCGCCGTAAAGCGCCTCTAGCTCGGCCTGCGTCATCCCCGGCTCGTAGTCGTCCAGCAGCGCGTCATAGGCGTCGCCGCCGCCGAACCCCGCCGCGACCAGCGCCGCCGCCTCGTCCTGCTTCAGCACCACGATCTGGTCGAGCGTCGGCAGGAAATCCCCCGGCGCGTCGTTGGCCCGCGCCTGCGCCCAGATCCCCTGCGCGAGGCTGGTCAGCCGCGCCATCTCGGTGGCGAGATCGACCGGGATCGCGCTCGCCCGCGCGAACTCGCGCCCGATCAGCTCGAGGATGCGGGCCTCGCGGTCGCTCTCGGGGGTCGCCGCGTCCAGCCATTCGCCCAGCCGCGGGTCGGTGCGGCGCTCGTGCAGCACCGCCTCCATCGCCGCCATTTCCTCGGACCGCTGTTCGGCGGCGCCGCGCGGCATCACCGTCTCCTGGTCCCAGGCCAGCCGTTCGGCCACCGCCGACAGCGCCTCGGTCTGGCGCTGAAACGCCATCAGCTCGACCATCGCAGAGGTGGAGTTGCTCATCGGATGGTCCCCCGGACACTGGTTTCAAATGGATAGCGCGCATGGTGGCGGGCGCGGATGATCAGCACGAACAGCGCCACCGCGCCAAGCTGGTGGGCCAGCGCCTCGGGCAGGGGCGCGCCATGCATGATGGTGACGATGCCCAGCACCACCTGGAACGCCACCGCGGCGAGCATCACCGTGAACGCCCCCCGCGTCACCGGATGCGGCGAGCGGCGGGCGCGCAGCCACACCACCACCGCGAAGATCGTCAGCAGATAGGCCACCATCCGGTGGGTGAATTGCACCGTCGCGGCGTTCTCGAAGAAGTTGCGCCAGCCGAGCGCGCTGTCCCAGATCGCCGCCGGCACCCACTCGCCGCCCATCTTCGGCCAGCCGGTGTATTGCCGCCCCGCGTCGATCCCCGCCACCAGCGCGCCGAGCAGGATCTGTACGAAGGCGAGGTGCATCAGCCCGGTGGACATGGAAAAGAGCTTCGGCTCGCCCGCCCGCCGCGCCCGCATCAGCGCCGCCTCGGGCCGCGACAGCTGCAGCACGTACCAGGCGATCAGCCCGAGGATGGCGAAGGCGAGCCCGAGGTGCACCGCCAGCCGGTACGAGGCGACCGAGGTCATCCCCGCCACCAGCCCCGAGCTGACCATCCACCAGCCGACGAGCCCCTGCAGCCCGCCGAGCGCCCCCAGCGTCAGCAGCCGCGGGGTCCAGCCCGGCGGGATGCGCTTCGTGAGCCAGAACCCGAGGAACCCAAGCGCCCAGACCGCGCCGACCGCGCGCCCGAGCAGCCGGTGCGCCCACTCCCACCAGTAGATGCGCTTGAACCCGGCGAGGTCCATCGTCGGGTTCTCCTGATGGAACTGCGGGATCTGCTGGTATTTCTCGAACTCGGCCGTCCAGGCGGCCTCGCCCTGCGGCGGCAGGACGCCGGTCACGGGTTTCCACTCGGTGATCGACAGGCCCGAGCCGGTCAGCCGCGTCGCGCCGCCGAGGGCGATCATCGCCGCGACCATGACGAAGAGCACCACGAGCCAGGCCCGGATGGCGCCGCGCGCGCCCTTGGGGGCGGCGTCGATCATCCCGCCTTGGGGAAGCTGCGCCGCCGGGGCGAGGTCCGAGACCTCCTGAAAGATCGGGCGCTTGGCCATGTTGAGGGTGTTCCTGGGCAGGTGTGGGGGGTCGAATTGCGGGCGCACAGTGGCCTTGGCGGGGGGAAAGGTCAATCGGAGGGGGTGAGGGCGGCTGCCGGGGCGGCGCGGCGGATAGCGTCCGGGCGGCCTCGCTTAGCGCGTCGTTCGCGTCGGGGTGGCGCGGGCTGAGGTGGCACGTGTGCCAAGATGGCAAGGGTGCGGCGCGCGGGGGTAACGCGGTGGCCGCAGGGCTGGCCGGTGTGCGGGCGGACTGGGGTGGCGGGTGGTCGGCTCCGGGGCGACGCGGGTGCGGGCGGGCGGGGGTAGCGCGCGGTTGGCGCCGGGACGGCGATTGAGCGCCGCAGGCTCAAGGGATGGGTGCGCCGGCCAGCACGGACGCCCCTTCCCGACAAAACGCAGCGCCTCCGGCAGACTGAAGGGTCCGGCTTCTTTCTGGCCCTAATACCCAAATGACGCCGGGGCCACCGCATCCGGCAGGTCCTCTGTCACTCCGGCGGGCGCCTCATACCGCTCCGCGTTTTGCCTCCAAGCGGCCGCCCGTTCTAGCCGCCCCAGACCCCGGCTTAACGTCAGCAGCCCCGCGACGCCCTCACGCCCCCGGCCCGTCTCCGTCCCGCCCGCGCCAGGTCAGTTGGCGGATCATCCCGTGGAAGATCTGCACGTCGCCCCGGGTCAGCGGCAGCCGCGACCACAGGTTGCGCAGCGTCAGCCGCATCGAGGCCGCCTTGTCCTCGGGAAAGAAGAACCGCGCCGCGGTCAGCCGCTCCTCCCAGTGATCGGCGAGCCGCTCGATCTCGAGCCGCGTCGCCGGGAGCTCGCCCGCCGGGCGGCGCCCCGCCGGCGCAGGCTCGGGCGGCAGCGCCTCGCGGCCCCACTCGTAGCCCATCAGCAGCACCGCCTGCGCGAGGTTGAGCGAGGGGAACGCGGGGTTGACCGGCACCGTCACGATGGCGCTGGCACGCGCGATGTCGTCGTTGTCGAGCCCCGCCCGCTCGGGCCCGAAGACCAGCGCCACCCGCCGCCCTTCCGCGGTCAGCGCCCGCGCCTCGGCCATGGCGGTGGCGGGGGTGTGGACGGGCTTGGTCAACTCGCGCCCCCGCGCCGTGGTGGCATAGGCGGTGTCGATGTCGGCCATCGCCTCGGCCAGCGTCGGGAATACCCGCGCCCGGTCGAGCACCTGCCCCGCCGCGCCCGAGGCCATGGCGACCGCCCGCGGGTTCGGCCACCCGTCCCGCGGCGCGACGAGCCTCAGGTCGGTCAGGGCAAAGTTCAGCATCGCGCGCGCGGCGGCGCCGATGTTCTCGCCCATCTGCGGGCGCACGAGGATGACGACGGGTTGAACGGGGGTGATGGACATGGCCGCGCGGTAGCGAAACCCGGCCGCGCGGGCAAGGGTGAGCGGCGGGTTCCGCCGGCCGTCGCCGTCCACGCCGCCCCTAAACTGGTCCCGATCGAAGGCGCCGCGTCCCCTGCTGGCACGAGCCTCTTTTCCGCCGCCCCTAGCGGACGCGCGTCGGCGAGTCAGATCGGCGTCTTGGCCGCGGCCTCGCGCCGCACATCAACGTGGCGGACCCGGCGCCCCGCACGGCATCTCCGGGTGGCGCCTCGGCGCGTGTAACGGCCCCGGGACAGCGATATTCAGAAGGCTCGTCGGCGGTGCAACCTGGTCCCGTGCATCACTCACGCCGCGGCTGCCTCGCCCCCGAAAAAGCTCCCACCTGACCGCCCCTCCGCGCGGCCCACAGCAGAGCAACAGGGATCAGCACGCGCCACCCGCGGCGGCCCCCCTCGTCGCCCCACGCGACGGCTGCAAGCTGATCGCCGGAGAGGCCGCTTTTCGGTTGTGCCCGCGTCCGACGGAGGCAGGCGGGTCATCGTCCGCATTCGCGCGACACGCCCCCGCGTGCCTAGGAAGTCTCGCCCTCACGGCGCGGAGCTTGGCGGGACTGAAGCGCCGAATCGTACGCATGAACTGTGCATGAAGATCGCATGAACGATGCACGAACGGTGAACGGGTCGTGCATAACAGATTTCTACAATATCCAATCTATTCATACGCCAATCCATGAAATCTAACCCATTTTCGAGCGTTGCGCGCCGCCCCCGTTGCCCGCTCGCCCGCCTCCACCGAACGTTGCGCGTGCCCCGTCGCCCCCGCCCCAACCAACCGGCCCTTCCCCCGCCCGCCCCGCTGCGCTATCCCCCGTCCCCAGCCCGACAGGAGAGCCGCAGATGACCGAGGACGCCCCGCAGCTTTACCTCATCGCCCCGGCCCGCCTGCCGGCCTCGGAACTCGCGCCCCGTCTGACCGCGGTGCTCGACGCACACCCCGTCGCCTGCCTCCGCCTCTCGGGCGCCGGCGATGAGGCCGAACTGGCCCGCATCGCCGACCTCGCCCGCGAGATCGCCCACGCCCGCGACGTCGCCGTGGTGATCGAGGACCACGTCGCACTCGCCGCCCGCCACGGGCTCGACGGCGTGCACCTGACCCACGGGGCGCGCGGCGTCCGCCATGCCCGCAAGGAACTCGGCGCCGATGCCATCGTCGGCGCCTTCTGCGGCGCCTCGCGCCACGAGGGCATGAACGCCGGCGAGGCGGGCGCCGATTACGTCAGCTTCGGCCCCCTCGGCCCCACCGCGCTTGGCCCGGGAACCCCCGTGGACCTCGAGCTTCTCCAGTGGTGGTCCGAGGTGATCGAGGTGCCCGTGGTCGCCGAAGGCGCCCTCGACGCGGCCCTGATCCGCGCCGTCTGGCCGGTCGCCGACTTCATCGCGCTGGGGCCCGAGATCTGGCAGGCGCCCGACCCGGCCGAGGCGCTGAGCGCGCTCTGGCCCGGCTGAGCCGGGCCTCTCGCCCGAGTTTAACCTGATCTTCACCCGCCCCGTGCCAGCCTGCACGGATGCTGTGGCTCCTGACCCTTCTGCTGATTCCCTGCGCCTGCGCGGCGGCATGGCGCGCGCACCAGCCAGCCCCTTGCCCGGCGCGGATGCGCGGCGTAACAGCGGCCCATGACCCAGCACCAGCGCCTCCTCATCATCGACTTCGGCAGCCAAGTGACGCAGCTGATCGCGCGCCGCCTGCGCGAACTGAACGTCTATTGCGAGATCCACCCGTACCAAAGCCTCGACGACGCGGCCCTGCGGGCGCTCGCGCCCCAGGCGGTGATCCTGTCGGGCGGGCCCGACAGCGTGACCCGCCCCGGCAGCCCCCGCGCCCCGCAGGCGGTGTTCGAGATGGGCGTGCCGGTGTTCGGCATCTGCTACGGCCAGCAAGTGATGATGGCGCAGCTCGGCGGCTCGGTCGAGGCCGGCCACCACGCCGAATACGGCCGCGCCTTCGTGACCCCCGCGCCGGGCCACTCGGGCGACGGGATCTTCGCCGGGCTGTTCGCCGCCGGGCGCGAGGAGGTGTGGATGAGCCACGGCGACCGCGTCACCGCGCTCGCCCCCGGCTTCGAGGTGATCGGCACCTCGCCCAACGCCCCCTTCGCCATGATCGCGGACCCGGCCCGCAGCTTCTACGCCGTGCAGTTCCACCCCGAGGTGCACCACACCCCGAACGGCCGGGTGATGCTGGAAAACTTCGTGCGCATGGCGGGCTTCACCGGCGACTGGACGATGGCCGGCTACCGCGACGAGGCGATCCGCCGCATCCGCGAGCAGGTCGGCGACGGCAAGGTGATCTGCGGCCTCTCGGGCGGCGTGGACAGCTCGGTCGCGGCGGTGCTGATTCACGAGGCGATCGGCGACCAGCTCACCTGCGTCTTCGTGGACCACGGCCTGTTGCGCCAGGGCGAGGCCGAGGAGGTCGTGGCGATGTTCCGCGACGCCTACAACATCCCGCTGGTCCACGCCGACGAGTCCGACCTGTTCCTGGGCGCGCTCGAGGGCGTCAGCGACCCCGAGGTGAAGCGCAAGACCATCGGCCGGCTCTTCATCGAGGTGTTCCAGAAGCACGCGGCCGAGGTGGGCGGGGCCGAATACCTCGCGCAAGGGACGCTCTACCCCGACGTGATCGAGAGCGTCAGCTTCACCGGCGGCCCCTCGGTGACGATCAAGTCGCACCACAACGTCGGCGGCCTGCCCGAGAAGATGGGGCTCAAGCTGGTCGAGCCGCTGCGCGAGCTCTTCAAGGACGAGGTCCGCGCGCTCGGCCGCGAGCTCGGCCTGCCCGAGAAGTTCATCGGCCGCCACCCCTTCCCCGGCCCCGGCCTCGCCATCCGCTGCCCCGGCGAGATCACCCGCGAGAAGCTCGACATCCTGCGCAAGGCCGACGCGGTGTTCATCGACCAGATCCGCCGCCACGGCCTCTACGACGAGATCTGGCAGGCGTTCGTGGCGATCCTGCCGGTCCGCACCGTGGGGGTGATGGGCGACGGGCGCACCTACGACTTTGCCTGCGCGCTGCGCGCGGTGACCTCGGTCGACGGGATGACGGCGGATTACTATCCCTTCTCCCACGCCTTCCTCGGCGAGACCGCGACGCGGATCATCAACGAGGTGAAGGGGATCAACCGGGTGACCTACGACATCACGTCGAAGCCGCCGGGCACGATCGAGTGGGAGTAGGGGCGGCTGTTCTTCACAGGGCAGCGGTCGGCGGGGGTTTGGTTCATGGCATGCGAGGCTGCGTGGCGGATAAGCTGCATCGCTGAGGAGCCGCGGGCGATGGACTTCGCGTCTAAGCGGATGCACTGCGGATAGTCTGCCCGACTCGCGCGCTGCACGGCTGACGGATGCGCGGGTAATGGATTGCACGGCTAATGGATACAGGGTTCACGGGTTCCGCGACGAAGGGCTGAGAGGATGAGAGGCTGAGGGCGTAACAAGTCGGGACCCGGTTCCAAGCGATAGTCTCGCTATGGCCTTCGGCCTGCCGCCGCATCGGTTTCGGTGACGTTGCCAACAGAGCGCGAGGCAGGCCCTACTGCCAAGCATCCCCGTCAGTGCGCGGCGGGCGGATGTCGCGCCGCCGGAATGACCGCGGCTGTGGGCATATCGCGGTTGATGGTCGTGGAGGCGGTCGTCCGAGACCGCAGCCCGCACAGACCCATCGGCGCCTATCGCCTGACTGCCATACGCCTTTATGAACCGACCCGTCCGCCTAGCGCCACTGCCACGCAGGCGGTTTCTAGGCGGGTTCTTTGCCCGACAGCATGGGGTTCCGCCCCCAACGACCCGCCTCGAACGAACCGTTCAGGCCGTTGACATCGCTGCACGCCTGGCCGTCCCGCCGCCGCGCCTCAATCATCCATCGCCGCTCCACCCGCCTCTTGGCATCGCGGCCGGGCTGGCGCATCCTCCCCCCGGTACCCGCGCGGCAGACGAGACGATGACACCCGGACCGACGCTCCTCGCCCTCACCATCGCCCTCCTCGCCGGCCTGTCGGGAACCCCTGTCGCCGCCGCCCCGCAGGCCGCGGTGTGCGAGGTCACGCTGGGTGGCGCGCGCATCGACGGGCCGTGCCGCTTCACGCCACGCAAGGGCGGCAGCTTCGACATCCGCATGGACGACGGCCGCCGCTTCGGGGGCGCCGAAAGCCTGTCGCTCGACGTCACCGGCAAGGGGCGGGGACGGCTCTCGGGCTCGGACGGCCGGGCCTGGGGCACCGCCGCGCGGCAGGCGGACGGCGCCTGCTGGGCCGCCACCGGCCTCACCGTCTGCGTCCGCGACCCGGGCGACGCTCCGGGCGCTTGCGCCAGGGGCGGCACGCCGCCGACCGAGGCGGAACGCCGCACGGCGTTTGGCGCGCGCTGCCACATGGGCGGCTGCACCTGGGTCATCCAGTCGGCCGCGCGCCAGATCGGCGAGGGCAGCGCCGCGATCCCCGGCCGGCGGGTCGAGGTCACGGCGCGCGCGGCATCGGCCGAGTATCCCGACGACTATCCCGCCCATCCCGAGGCGGGCCTCGAGTGGAGCGCGCCGTTCACCGATCAGTATTTCTGCTCGTCCCGTCGCCCGGCCTTTGCCGATGCGGACGGCAGCTGGCAGGTGCTTGACCTGCCGCAGGTCTTCGGCGCCAGCGAGGCGGTCAGCCTGCGCTATCTCAAGGCCTGCCACCCGGGCACCGGCGACGATCCCTATGCCGCCGCCGAGGCGCTGGACCTTGCGCCCAGCCCTGACGCGGGCCGCCGCTTCCCCGATTTCGCCGCTCTCATTGCGAGGTGAGCCGATGACCTGCGCCTGCGGACAGCATCACGGACCCTCGGCCAGCCACGGCCGCGCCGCCCCAACCGGTGCGCAGGTCGCGCTGTCAGGCACGCTCACCTGCGCCGATGCGGGCGAACTGATGGCGGTGCTCGCCCACGCGCCTGAGCATAGCGCGGCCAGCCGCGCCGAGCCGGGCTGCCTGCATTTCGCGCTGAGCCAGACCGACGATCCGCTGGTCTGGCAGGTCGAGGAGCTGTTCGCCGACGAGGCCGCGCTCGAGGCCCACAAGGAACGCACCACCGCCAGCCCCTGGGGCGCGGCGACGGCGGGGATCGCGCGGTCGATCCACCGCATCGACGCCGCCTGATGGCGCGCCCCGCCCGCACCGCCGACGCGCAGGGCCCGATCCGCATCGGCGTCGGCGGGTGGAGCTATGACCCGTGGAACGACACCTTCTACCCCGCGGGGCTCCGCAAGGCCGACCAGCTCGCCCACGCCGCCAGCCGCCTGACCGCGATCGAGGTCAACGGCACCTTCTACCGCACCCAGACGCCCGAGACCTTCGCCGCCTGGCGCGCGGCGGTGCCCGAGGGGTTCGTGCTGGCGCTCAAGGCGCCGCGCTACGCCGTGCAGAAGCGCAAGCTGGCCGAAGCGGGCGAGTCGATCCGCCGGTTCACCGACAGCGGCATCGACCGGCTGGGCACGGCGCTCGGCCCGATCCTGTGGCAACTCGCGCCCACCAAGGCCTATGATCCTGAGGATTTCGCGGCCTTCCTCGACCTGCTGCCGGCGCAGGCGGGCGACCAGCGGCTGCGCCACGCGGTCGAGCTGCGCCACCCCTCGTTCGCCTGCGCGGAGGTGGTCGCGGCCTGCCGTAAGCGGAGGGTGGCCATCGTGCTGGCCGCCGACAGCGATTATCCGATGATCGCCGACCAGACGGCGGATATCAGCTACCTGCGGATCATGGGGACGACCGAGCGCTACAAGGCCGGCTACGCGCCCCGGGCGCTCGATGAGTGGGCGCGCCGGGTGCGGCAACTGGCGGCGGGGCAGCAGCCCGAGGGGCTCGCGCCGCTCGGCGCGCCGCTCGCCGAAGACACCCCGCGCGAGGTGTTCCTGTTCGTGATCTCGGGGCACAAGGCGCTGAACCCCCTCGCCGCGCTCGAACTGATCCGGCGGGTGGGCTGAGCCTCACCCCGCCGGCGGATGCGGGGTGTCGGGCAGGCGCGCGCGGACCCGCTTGATGCGGCGGGCGTCGGCGTCGATCACCTCGAACTGCACGCCGCTGTCGTCGGTGACGATCTCGCCGCGCACCGGCACGTGGCCCGCGAGCATGAAGATCAGCCCGCCCAGCGTGTCGATCTCTTCCTCGTAGACGCCCGAGACGAGCTTGACGCCGATGGCCGCCTCGACCTGCTCGATCGGCGCGCGGGCGAGGATCATCCACTGGCCCGGCCGCTCCTGCACCCAGAGCCCGGCCTCGCCCTCGTCATGCTCGTCGTCGATGGCGCCGATCACCTGCTCGACCAGGTCCTCGAGCGTCACCAGCCCGTCCACCCCGCCGTATTCGTCGATCACCAGCGCCATGTGGATGCGCTTCTGCTGCATCTGCTGCAAGAGCGCGCCGATGGGCATCGAGCCGGGGACGTAGAGCAGCGGCCTGAGCAGCGGGCGCAGCGCAAAGCGCGGCACCGGGCCCTTGCCCGCGAACCCGTGCTTCATCGCCAGGTCCTTGAAGAGCACGAGCCCGAGCGGCTGGTCCAGATCGCCGCGATAGACGGGGACGCGCGAATAGCCGTGCTCGCGGAAGACCTCGACCAGTTCGGGCAGACCGACGGTGACCGGCACCGCGACGATGTCGGCCTTGGTCACGGCCACATCGTCCACCGTCTTGCGCCGCAGGTTGAGGATCGAGGGCGCCGCGGCGCTGGTCGCGGCCTCCATCATCGAATCGGGGGCCTCGTCGTCGCCGCCGTTCCCGGCCGAGGCGAAGCGCGTGAGGATGCGGCCGAGGAAGCCGCGCGACTGCGGCAGGTCGCGCCCCTCGCCGCCGATCCCGTCCGACCAGTCGGCATGGGCAGCGGAGGCGGTGACGGGCGATCGCGGCTCGGACGCGGCGTCGGGGTCTGCCGTGCCGTCGGTCGAACGTGCAGGCGGTTGCGGCAGGGAGGAGGACGGGGTCGGCACGCTCAGCTCTCGTGATAGGGGTCGGGGATGCCCAGACCGGCGAGGATCGAACGCTCGGCATCCTCCATGGTTTCCGCGTCGGCGTCGGCCTCGTGGTCGTAGCCGGCAAGGTGCAGGATCGCGTGCACCAGAAGGTGCGTGACGTGATCGGCGAAGGGCTTGCCCTGCTCGGTGGCCTCGCGCGCGCAGGTGTCGAAGCTGATGGCGATGTCGCCCAGCTCGTCGCCCTCGGGCGGCGGCGGCACCTCGCCCGGGCCGCGCGGGGGCGGCTCGGTCGAGGGCCAACTCAGCACGTTGGTGGGCACGGGCTTGCCGCGGAAATGCGCGTTCAGGGCCGCGATGCGCGCGTCGTCGCAGCCCATCACAACGATCTCGACCGCGTCGATGCCGAGATGGCGCGTCGTTGCCTCGGCCGCCCGCTCGGCCATGCCGCCCAGGTCCACGTCAAGCCAGCGCTCGTCCTCGATCACCAGATCGACCGGCGACGGGTGGTGCGCGTCCTCCGGCCCGGGCGCGTCCGGCTCGTCCATGCCGATCATGCCGGCTCTCCGCCCGGGGCGCGCCGCCACGGGTCGCGGCGCGGGGGATAGGCGCCGTAGCCCTCGGGCGGGGCCTCGGCGGCGCGGGCGGCGGCGGTCTCGTCATCGGCGTCGTAGGCGTGGATGATCCGCGCGACCAGCGGGTGGCGCACCACGTCCGAGGCGGTGAAGTAGCTGAACGAGATCCCCGGCACGCCCTTGAGGATGCGCTCGGCGTCCTTGAGCCCCGACTGCACCCCGCGCGGCAGGTCCACCTGCGTGCGGTCGCCGGTGATGACCATGCGCGAGCCCTCGCCCAGACGGGTCAGGAACATCTTCATCTGCATCGAGGTCGCGTTCTGCGCCTCGTCCAGCACCACGAAGGCATTGGCGAGCGTTCGGCCGCGCATGAAGGCCAAGGGCGCGATCTCGATCCGCTTCTCCTCGATCAGCTTGGCCATCTGCTTGGCGGGCAGGAAGTCGTTTAGCGCGTCGTAGAGCGGCTGCATGTAGGGGTCGACCTTGTCCTTCATGTCGCCGGGCAGGAAGCCCAGACGCTCGCCCGCCTCGACCGCCGGGCGCGACAGGATGATCTTGTCGACATGGCCGCCGATCAGCATCGTCACGCCGACAGCGACGGCGAGATAGGTCTTGCCGGTGCCCGCCGGGCCGATGCCGAAGGCGAGTTCGTTGGCGAAGAGCGACCGGACATAGTCCTTCTGCGCCTCGGTGCGCGGCTCGACGGTCTTCTTGCGGGTGCGCAGTTCGACCGGGCCGTGCTGGAACATCTCGAGCTGTTCGGCGGGCGTGGGGGACGGCGCGCCGTCCGGCTCTCCGCCCATCCTGAGCGCGGCCTCGACCTCGCCCATCTCGACCGGGCGGCCCTGCTCGAGCCGGGCATAGAGGCCGCGCAGCACCTGCGCCGCGTCCGCCTGGGCCTCGGCGGGGCCCACCACGGCCAGCAGGTTACCGCGGCGCAGGACATGGACGCCGAGCGCCTGCTCGATCCGGGCAAGGTGCCGGTCGTGCGGCCCGCAGAGGTCGATCAGCAGGCGGTTGTCGGGAAATTCCAGCAGGGTTTCGCCGGAATGGGCGGGGGCGGCAGTGTTCGTCGGGGTCAGACCCACGGGGGCGGTTTCCTCATCGGATGCGTCCGGTCCATCTTGCAAGCGCGTCCCGGGATGGCAAGGGAAAGCCGGCCCCGGGGGGGCCGGCGGCCTCCGGCGGGGATATTTTTGTCCAGCCCGAGGGGGCTGCCCAGCCCCGCCGCTCAGTCGCGCGGGCGGCCCTCGACGAAATCGCGCAGGCGCGGGTCGGGGGCGGCGTCCATCTCGGCCACGCCACCCGCCCAGGCGATGCGCCCGCCGGCGAGGAACGCCACCCGGTCAGCGATGGTGCGCACGCTGGTCATGTCGTGGGTGATGGTGACGGCGGTGGCGCCGGTCTCGGTCACGATGCCGCGGATGAGCGCGTTGATCGCCGCCGCCCGCTGCGGGTCGAGGCCGGTCGTCGGCTCGTCGAAGAAGATCACCCGCGGGTCGGCGGCGATGGCGCGGGCGAGGCCCACGCGCTTGCGCATCCCGCCCGAGAGTTCCGCCGGCATCCGGTCGGCCGTCTCGGGGCCGAGGCCCACGCGCGCCAGCCGCTCGACCGCGCGCGCCCGCGCGGCGGCCGCGGGCATGGTGCGGATGAGGCGGAAGGCGACGTTGCGCCAGACCGGCAGGCTGTCGAACAGCGCCGCATTCTGGAACAGCATTCCGAAGTCGCGCATGAAGGCGGCCCGGACCGCAGCCGTGCTGGCCGCGCCGTTCAGCAGGACCGCGCCCGCGTCCGGCGTCTCGAGCCCGAGGATAGTGCGCAGCAGCACCGACTTGCCGGTGCCCGAGCCGCCGATGACGACGAGACTCTCGCCACGGGGCACGGCGAGGTCGAGCCCGTCCAGCACCGGCGTGGCGCCGTAGGACTTGGCGAGGCCGCGGACCTCGATGACGGGGGGTGCGGTCATGTGAAGAACAGCCCGGTCAGGACGAAGTTGGCGGCGAGGATGCCGACCGAGGCGGCGACTACCGCGTTGGTCGTGGCCCGGCCCACGCCCTCGGCCCCGCGGCCCGCGTGCATCCCGAACCAGCAGCCCGCAAGCGCCACGATGGCCCCGAACACCGCGCCCTTGATCAACCCCGACAGCACGTCCCAGCTTTCGAGATAGGCCCAGGAGTTCGAGATATAGGCCTGCGAGGTGAACCCCAGCGCGGTCGTCCCGACCAGCCAGCCGCCCATGATCCCGATCGCGTCGCCGACCGCCACCAGCACCGGCACCGACAGGATCGCCGCCCACAGCCGCGGCGTGACCAGCCAGCCCATCGGGTCGGTCGAGAGCGTGACCAGCGCGTCGATCTGCTCACTCACCCGCATCGAGCCGATCTCGGCGGCGATGGACGAGGCGACGCGCGCCGCCACCATCAGCCCACCGAGAACGGGGCCGAGCTCGCGGACCATGCCGATGGCGACGATGGCCGGCACCACGTCGCCGGCCTGGAACCGCTCGCCGCCCGAGTTGATCTGCAGGGCCAGCGCCGCGCCGGTGAAGAGCGCCGTCAGCCCCACCACCGGCAGCGAGAGCCAGCCGATCCGCAGCAACTGGCGCGCCAGCAGCGTGGGGTGGAAGCCCGGCGCGGCCAGGCCGCGGGCGGCGAAGATCGCCACCTGCCCCACGCCGCGCACGACCCGCAGCGTGACCCGGCCGAGGGCCGCAAGCGGGTTCACGCCCCCTCGCCCACCCAGCGGCGGGCATAGCGCGCCCCGAGCGAGGTCAGGATCTCGTAGCCGATCGTGCCCGCCTTCGCGGCCAGCGCGTCCACGCCCTGACGGTCGTTCAGGATCTCGAGTTCGGCCGGCACCTCGGGCAGGTCGGTCACATCGGCGGTGATCAGGTCCATCGACACCCGCCCGACAATCGGCGCGAACCGCGCGCCGGCCCAGAGTCGCACGTCCTTCCCGGTCAGCGACCGCAGCAGCCCGTCGGCGTAACCCGCCGAGACGGTGGCGATCCGCGACCGGCGCGGCGCGGTCCAGGTGCAGCCGTAGCCCACCGCCTCGCCCGGCTCGACCCAGCGGGTCTGGATCACCTCGAGCGCCAGCCGCACCACGGGGCGAGCGTCGGTGAAGGGCTCGGCGCCGTAGAGCCCGATGCCGGGCCGCGTCACGTCGAAGTGATAGTCGGGGCCGAGCAGGATGCCGCCGGTTGCCGAGAGCGAGCGGGGCGCGGCGACCCCCTCGGTCATGCTGCGGAAGGCGGCAAGCTGCGCCGCGTTCGCGGGGTGGTCGGGTTCGTCGGCGCACATCAGGTGCGACATGACCAGCGCCGGGCCGGTGCCCTCGCCGGTCGGTGCGGCGAGCGCCTCGGCGCGGACGGCGGCCCACTCGGCCGGCTCGAACCCCAGGCGGTTCATGCCGCTGTCAAGCTGGATGCCGAAGGCGCCGCGCGGGCGCAGCGCGCGGTCGCGGAAGAACTGCTCGGGGCTGTTCAGCACCGGCACGAGGCCGGTCAGGTCCTGCCCCGGCATATGCCCCGACAGCACGAAGATGCGCGCGTCGGCCCCGAGCAGCGGCCTTATCGCCCGCCCCTCGCCCGCCTGCGCCACGAAGAAATCCCGCGCCCCTGCGGCATAAAGCGCCGGCGCCACCCGCGCGGCGCCCAAGCCGTAGGCGTCGGCCTTGACCACGGCGCCCGGGCGCGCACCCGGCGCCCGCGCGGCGAGGGCGCGCCAGTTTGCCGCGATGGCGGCCAGATCGATCGTCAGTCCCATGCCGGGGGGCATGGCCCCGCCCCGGCGCGGCGTCAAGACTTCGCCACACGGCCGGGGCGCGGCACCCGCACGCGCCACCTATACGGCTTTTCAGTTTAAGCAGCGGTTTCCCAACGTAGTTTGCAAAGTTTCCGCTTTCCGCTTTGCGGCGCATCGCGCGCGCCTTATGGTCCCGCGCAACCCGAACACAGGCATGCGAACCACAGAGGGCGGCGATGAAGGACATTCCGGGACAGCTCGAGCAACTTCGCGCCGAGGCGAGGCTTGGCGGCGGCCAGCGGCGAATCGACGCCCAGCACGCCCGCGGCAAGCTGACCGCGCGCGAACGGCTCGACATCCTGCTCGACGAGGGGTCGTTCGAAGAGTTCGACATGTTCGTCCGGCACCGCTCGACCGACTTCGGGATGCAGGACGACCGCCCCTACGGCGACGGCGTGATCACCGGCTGGGGCACGATCAACGGCCGCATGGTCTATGTGTTCAGCCAGGACTTCACCGTCTTCGGCGGCTCGCTGTCGGAAACCCACGCCCAGAAGATCTGCAAGATCATGGACATGGCGATGCAGAACGGCGCGCCGGTGATCGGGCTCAACGATTCGGGCGGGGCCCGGATCCAGGAGGGCGTGGCCAGCCTCGCGGGCTATGCCGAGGTCTTCCAGCGCAACATCATGGGCTCGGGCGTGATCCCGCAGATCAGCGTCATCATGGGACCCTGCGCGGGCGGCGCGGTCTATTCGCCGGCGATGACCGACTTCATCTTCATGGTGAAGGACACGTCCTACATGTTCGTGACCGGCCCGGACGTGGTCAAGACGGTGACCAACGAGGTGGTGACGGCTGAGCAGCTCGGCGGCGCCTCGACCCACACCAAGAAATCCTCGGTCGCGGACGGGGCCTTCGACAACGACGTCGAGGCGCTGACCGAGATCCGCCGGCTCTTCGACTTCCTGCCGCTGTCGAACCGCGACAAGGCCCCGACCCGGCCGTTCTTCGACGACCCGGCGCGGATCGAGGCGTCGCTCGACACGCTGATCCCCGACAACCCGAACCAGCCCTACGACATGAAGGAGCTGATCGCGAAAATCGCCGACGAGGGCGATTTCTACGAGATCCAGAAGGATTTCGCCGGCAACATCATCATCGGCTTCGTGCGGATCGAGGGGCAGACGGTCGGCGTCGTGGCCAACCAGCCGATGGTGCTGGCGGGCGTCCTCGACATCGACTCGAGCCGCAAGGCCGCGCGCTTCGTGCGGTTCTGCGATGCCTTCAACATCCCGATCCTGACGCTGGTGGACGTCCCCGGCTTCCTGCCCGGCACGGCGCAGGAATACGGCGGGGTCATCAAGCACGGCGCGAAACTGCTGTTCGCCTATGGCGAGGCGACCGTGCCGAAGGTCACGGTGATCACCCGCAAGGCCTATGGCGGGGCCTATGACGTCATGGCCTCGAAGCACCTGCGCGGCGATTTCAACTATGCCTGGCCCACCGCCGAGATCGCGGTGATGGGAGCCAAGGGTGCGGTCGAGATCCTCTATCGCAGCGAGCTGGGCGACAAGGACCGGATCGCCGAGCGGACCAAGGACTATGAGGACCGCTTCGCCAACCCCTTCGTGGCGGCCGAAAAGGGCTTCATCGACGAGGTGATCCAGCCCCGCTCGACCCGCCGCCGGGTGGCGCGCGCCTTCGCCAGCCTGCGCAACAAGCAGCTGACCAACCCGTGGAAGAAGCACGACAACATCCCGCTGTGACCTGACCCGCCCCGACCGCTCTCACCCGAGGCTTCCCTGCGCGCCCTGATCCCGATGACCGTGACGCTGTTTCTTGCCCAGGCGGCCGCCCCCGTGGCGGTCGGCGCCGCCGCCGACGCCGCGCATGAGCGCGTCGAGGTGCCGTCGGGCGCCGAGGTCTGGCTGCAGGAAGAGATCACCGACCGGGTGCCGGGCATGGGCCTCGTGGCGCGGTTCCGCTTCGTCATGCCGGCGCTCGAGGACGTGGTGCCGGCGGTCGATCCGGCCGACCTTGCCGACCATCTGCCGGCCGACATGGTCGAGGGGACGCAGGACACGCGCCCGCTGAGCCCGGCCGAGCAGGCCGAGCTTGACGCGGCGCTGGGGGATCTGGTCATCGAGGCAGTTCCCGACCAGGGCCACGGCGCCGGCGCCGGCGCCGGCGATCCGGCGTGGGGCGGCGCGGGGTCGAGCGGTATCTCGATCACCCCTGTCCTGCCGGGCGACGGGGGCGAGATCGACGCGCCGCTGCCGTCGGAGCTCGCAGCCCCCGACGCGGCCCTGCCGGGCGGCGACGGCGCGGCGGACGAGGCGGGCGGCGATCTGGCCGCCGTCGCGGGCGAGCCGGGGGCGATGGACGGGCCGGTGCTGCCGGCCGCACCGGACCTTCTGATGCAGGACCCAGTGCACCGCGACATCCAGTTCCTGTGCGAGAACTACGCCCTGCCGCGGCTCAAGGCGATGAACCCGCGGCCGACGCAGATCGTGATCTCGATGGCTTCGGCCCCGAGCCCGTTCGGCAGTTTCGACCCCGCCATCGTCCAGCTGTTTGAGGGGTTCAGCGTCCCCCGCGACCGCGAGGCCTGCGTGTGGGAGCCGATGTGATGCGCCCCTGCCCCACCTCCCGCGCCATCCGCGCCGACGGCCGGACCGGCGATGATGCAAGCCTGCCACAGCCAGCGCCTCGCGCGGCGTCGCCCCGCTGTCGGCGGCGGGCGGGCGCGGTTAGCATGCCGCGTCGGCCGCAGGTCGCGGTCACGACAGGCAACAGCCGGGGCACCCAAGCCCCGCATCACAGGAGCAGTCCATGTCCAAGAAACTCGTCCTTCTGCTGGCAGCCACCGCAGCCACCAGCGTCCTGGCTGCCTGCCAGCCGCAGCCCACGACCACCACGGTCGTCCAGCCGACCGCCGTCACCCCCGAGCCCGTGTTCCAGGGCAAGTACGGCCGCAACTGAGGCCGTCCGGCGCGGGCCATCGGGTCCGCGCCAACCCCACCCCCCGGCGCCGCTGCGCCCCCTCAACGAGGGCGCGCCATGCTGAAGCACCGCGGCTTTCCGGGGCGGCTGCCGTCGTCGGACCTGCAGTTCGTCATCCGCCGCGCCAACAACAAGGGCGCGACCAAGCTGATCGCGCGCGAGCGCTTCCGTGACCGCTCGCCGCTCGACCGGCGCGCCGACACGGCCTTCCTCGCCGCCCTCATCGAACATTTCGGCGACGAGCCGTTCGAGCGCGGCAACCTCGACGCGGGCCGGCTGTCCTGGCTGCTGGGGCGCGAGGTCGTCGCGGTCGGCAAGCTCGACCCGACCAGCTACGAACAGCTCCTCCGCGTCGACCTGAAGAAGGCCGAGGCGAACTTCCCCGAGCTCTTCGCCCCCGACACGCCCCCCGATTTCGGCTGGGACGACGACGATTTCGACGACGAGGACGACGCATGACCGTCGTCCCGCCCCGCGCCCCCGCCTGCCCGACGCCCGCTCACCCGACCCGCGCGGACGGGTCAATGTGCGGCTTCCCGCTGCTCGCGGTGGCTTCACCGGGTTGTCAGTTTGACGCCGGTTGCGCCCGTGACATAGTGTGCCGGAACATCAAACCGGCCCGCCAACGGGCCCAGCAGACAGGCAGATCATCATGCAGAAGTCTCTCTTCCGCCTTGCGGGCGTCGTCGTCGTGTCGGTGGCTCTCTCGGCCTGCGCCCAGCAGGGCGGCTATGGCTACAACACCGGCCTCGCGCCCGACGTGCAGCGCGCGGCGGGCGGCGCCCTCGCCGGGGCCGTCGTCGCCAAGGCCGTTGACGGCAACGTCGCGACCGGCGCGCTCATCGGCGGTGCCGCCGGTGCGCTGTGCGACGACGCCGGCGTCTGCGTCCAGTAATCGGGACGAAGCCCGCCGCGGGCTCGGCCCTGACCCTCGCGCCCGGTCCCGGTCCAGCCGGGCCGACGCGGGGGTTCACCTGATCCAACCTGCCGGTTCCGTCGCGGATGCGTTCCGCGGACCCGGCCTCGAACAGAAAGACATCTCATGTCCAAGACCCTTCTTCTCGCCGGCATCTCGGCCGCCCTGCTGGCCGGCTGCACCCAGAACATCCAGCCGACCGACATGGACCGCGCCCTCATCGGCGCCGGCACCGGTGCGGTCATCGCCGACATCTCGGGCAAATCCGTCGCCAAGGGCGCCGCGATCGGCGCTGTCGGCGGCGCGCTCTGCGACGACGTGCGGCTCTGCCAATAACACCGGCCTGCGCGCCGGCTGCCTTTGCAGCGGCGCGGCCGACCTGACCTGCGCGGCGCACGCCGTCCGCGCCCTGCCACGCCGTCCCGGTCCCAGCGACCGGGGCGGCGTCTTTCGTTCGTTCTCGCGCCATCGAGGGGCCTAGATGTTCAAGAAGATCCTGATCGCCAACCGCGGGGAAATCGCCTGCCGCGTCATCAAGACCGCGCGCAAGATGGGGATCGCCACCGTCGCCGTCTATTCCGACGCGGACCGCAATGCGCTGCACGTGCGGATGGCGGACGAGGCGGTCCACATCGGCCCCTCGCCGGCCAACCAATCGTATATCGTGATCGACAAGATCATGGACGCAATCCGCCAGACCGGCGCCGAAGCCGTCCATCCGGGATACGGTTTCCTCAGCGAAAACATGAAGTTCGCCGAGGCTCTTGAGAAAGAGGGTGTGGTCTTCATCGGCCCGCCGTCTGGCGCCATCGAGGCGATGGGCGACAAGATCACCTCGAAGAAGATCGCGCAAGAGGCCGGCGTCTCGACCGTGCCCGGCTACATGGGGCTGATCGCCGACGCCGACGAGGCGGTGCGGATCTCGACCGAGATCGGCTATCCGGTGATGATCAAGGCCTCGGCCGGCGGCGGCGGCAAGGGGATGCGGATCGCCTGGAACGACCAGGAGGCGCGCGAAGGCTTCGAGTCCTCGCGCAACGAGGCCGCGAACAGCTTCGGCGACGACCGCATCTTCATCGAGAAGTTCGTCACCCAGCCGCGCCACATCGAGATCCAGGTGCTGGCCGACACCCACGGCAACTGCGTCTACCTGCACGAGCGCGAATGCTCGATCCAGCGCCGCAACCAGAAGGTCATCGAAGAGGCGCCCTCGCCCTTCCTCGACGCCGCGACCCGCAAGGCGATGGGCGAGCAGGCCTGCGCGCTGGCCAAGGCCGTGGGCTATGCCTCGGCCGGCACGGTCGAGTTCATCGTCGACGCGAACAAGAACTTCTACTTCCTTGAAATGAATACCCGTTTGCAGGTTGAGCATCCGGTGACCGAGCTCATCACCGGGGTCGATCTGGTCGAGCAGATGATCCGTGTCGCGGCAGGCGAGCCGCTGCCCTTCACCCAGGACGACCTGACCATCACCGGCTGGGCGATCGAGAGCCGGCTCTATGCCGAGGACCCCTATCGCAACTTCCTGCCCTCGATCGGCCGTCTGACCCGCTACCGCCCGCCGGTCGAGACCGCCGCCGGCCCGCTGCAGGCGGCGGACAAGTGGGTGCCGGCCCAGCCCGGCGACGAACCGCCCGCCGCCGCCACCGGGGTCCGCAACGACACCGGCGTCTACGAGGGCGGCGAGATCTCGATGTTCTACGACCCGATGATCGCCAAGCTCTGCACCTGGGCGCCCGACCGCGGGCAGGCCATCGAGGCGATGCGCACCGCGCTCGACGGGTTCGAGGTCGAGGGGATCGGCCACAACCTGCCCTTCCTCAGCGCCGTGATGGACCATCCGCGCTTCGTCTCGGGCGACATCTCGACGGCCTTCATCGCCGAGGAATACCCCGAGGGGTTCCAGGGCGCGACGCTCTCCGAGCCCGAGCTCGAGCGGGTGGCGGCGGCCGCCGCCGCGATGCACCGCGTGGCCGAGATCCGGCGCACCCGGATCACCGGGCGGCTCGACAACCACGAACGCCACGTGGGCGAGAACTGGGTGGTGACGCTCGACGGGCGCGAGTTCCCGGTGCGGGTGACGGCGGACAAGGCCGGCTCGACCGTGCGCGTCAACGGGCGCGACCTGCGGGTGGAAAGCGACTGGCTGCCCGGGCAGTCGCTGGCCCGCATCCAGGTCGACGGCGCGCCGCTGGCGCTCAAGGTGGACCGCATCCCGGCCGGGCTGCGGCTCAGGACGCGGGGCGCCAACCTCAAGACCCATGTGCGCCGTCCGCGCACCGCCGAGCTCGCCCGGCTGATGCCTGAGAAGCTGCCGCCCGACACGTCGAAGTTCCTGCTCTGCCCGATGCCCGGGCTGGTGGTGAAGATCAACGTGGTCGAGGGCGACGAGGTGCAGGAGGGTCAGGCGCTGGCCACCGTCGAGGCGATGAAGATGGAGAACATCCTGCGCGCCGAGCGCCGCGGCACGGTCAAGTCGGTCAACGCCGCGCCGGGTGAGAGCCTCAAGGTCGATGACGTGATCATGGAGTTCGAATGATGGCGGGGATTTCTTCTTTCGAACTCAAGCCAATCGAGCGTCCATCGACGCACGAACCGGCACGGGCAACTTATAGCATCGTCGAAATCGGCGGCACGACCTTCTTGCAGATTGACACTTACGGGTCTGCCAGCCGGAAAATGCCGGACAAGGTCAGTCAGTCGATGCAGTTCGGCCCTGAGGCAATCTCCGAGTTGCGTCGCATTCTGATGATGCTTCCCTAGCGAGGGAACTGTCTTGGACGCCTCGGAGCCCATGAGCCTCGGCGCCACCCTTCTGGCGCCCCAGCCGCTGGCGGCGATGATCGCCGGCGGTTTCCTGGCGCTGGGGTGGGTGTTCACCCATGCGCTGACGCTGAGGCGCGACCGCGCCCAGCGGGCCGAGCGGGTGCGCGACGTGCAGGGCGCGCTCTATGCCGAGATCCGGGTCTATACCGACACGCTCGAATCCCAGCGGCTCGAGGTCTACGGGGCCGAGGTCGAGGCCCAGATCGTGAGCCAGCCGGGGTTCTTTCCGGTGATCCCGACCGAGAACAATGACCGCGTCTTTGCCGCCATCGTGGACGAGATCCACGTGCTGCCCTTCGCCGTGGTCGATCCGGTGGTGCGCTACTACAACCAGCTGTCGGTGATCGGCGCGATGATCGCCGACCTGCGGGCGCTCGACCTTGCGCGCGTGGGCCCTGAGCGGGCGGCGCGGATGTATCGCCACTACATCGAGATGAAGGTCGAGGCGATCGACCTCGGCAGCGCCGCCAAGCTGTTCCTGCACACCCACCTGACCAGCGGCAACGCCGCCGTGGCCGAGCTGGTCGCGGCGCGTGAAAAAGCCCGGCTCGTCGAGACGAAAGCCGGGCTGCAAGCATGGGTCGCGGCGCATGGCGCCACTGAGGCTGTCAGCGACGCGCGTAGCCCGGCATCGGGCCGGTCCGGCCGGTGATGGGCGGGGGATTGTAGGATGTGGTGTCCATCGCGAGCCTCCCTTGGTGGTCCTGCCGCAGATATAACCTGCCGGGGCGCGATTTTCAATCCGCCTCGGGCGCGGCGCGGCTGCGGCTGCGCCTACGGCATCACGCCCATGCGCCCGATCTCTTGCCGGCGCAGCGGGAACTTGTCGATGGCGCGGACGATCTCGCGCACGTCCCAGGGGCTGGGCTTGCGCTGCTTCACCTGCCCGTCCTTGTCGATCACCAACAGCGAGAAGCCGTTCGGCTTCAGCCGCTGGCGCCACACCGTCGCATCGGCGGGGTCGCTGTCGGCGACGACCACCACGTCGCGCTCGATCAGCGGGCCGGCCTGCGTCTCCAGCGCCACCATCTGCGCGGTGAAGGCCGGGTCGGCGGGGGTGTCGGCGAAGACGACCACCACCCGGCGGCGGAACAGCAGCTCTTCGGGCGTGATGTCGCGGGCGAGCAGGTATTCCAGCTCGACCGTGCGGTCGGGCAGCGGCACCCGGCGCGGCTCGGCCGTCCCGAGCGGCGCGTCATGCGCCGGCCGCGCTGGCGGCGCCCGCTCGACCTGCACCGGCGCGGGCGGGGGCGTGGGGGCGCCCATGGCCCAGGCACCCGCGCCGCACACCGCCACCCCACAGGCCAGCAGCGCCGGACCGGCCGCTGCGACACTCCGCGCGACCCTGCCGCGCCCCAGAAAATCCCGTATCATACCCCGGAATATAGCGACCGCGTTCGCAACGGAAAGGACCGAGCCATGACCCAAGCCAATCTCGACCAGTGGCGCGCGCTGGCCAGCAAGGAACTGAAGGGCGCCGATCCCGACAGCCTGAACTGGGAGACGCTGGAAGGCATCACCGTCAAACCGCTCTATACCGAGGCCGACACCGCGGACCTGCCGCACATGGGCAGCCTGCCGGGGATGGAGCCGTTCACCCGCGGGCCGCGGGCGACGATGTATGCCGGCCGGCCGTGGACGATCCGGCAGTACGCGGGCTTTTCCACCGCCGAGGAATCGAACGCCTTCTACCGCCGCAACCTTGCCGCCGGGCAGCAGGGCGTCTCGGTCGCCTTCGACCTCGCCACCCACCGCGGCTATGACAGCGACCACCCGCGGGTCGAGGGCGACGTGGGCAAGGCCGGCGTCGCCATCGACAGCGTCGAGGACATGAAGATCCTGTTCGACGGCATCCCGCTCGACAAGGTGTCGGTCTCGATGACCATGAACGGCGCGGTGATCCCGATCCTCGCCAACTTCATCGTCGCGGGCGAGGAACAGGGCCACAGCCGCGCGGTGCTGTCGGGGACCATCCAGAACGACATCCTCAAGGAGTTCATGGTCCGCAACACCTACATCTACCCGCCCGAGCCCTCGATGCGGATCATCGCCGACATCATCGGCTACACCGCGGCCGAGATGCCCAAGTTCAACTCGATCTCGATCTCGGGCTACCACATGCAGGAGGCCGGGGCGAACCTCGTGCAGGAGCTGGCCTACACGCTGGCCGACGGCCGCGAATACGTCCGCGCCGCGATTGCCGCGGGCATGGACGTGGACGCCTTTGCGGGTCGGCTGTCGTTCTTCTTCGCCATCGGCATGAACTTCTTCATGGAGATCGCCAAGCTGCGCGCCGCGCGCCTGCTGTGGCACCGCATCATGACCGAGTTCGGCGCCAAGAAGCAGTCGAGCCTGATGCTGCGCACCCACTGCCAGACCTCGGGCGTCAGCCTGACCGAGCTCGACCCGTACAACAACGTGATCCGCACGGCCTACGAGGCGATGAGCGCGGCGCTCGGCGGCACCCAGTCGCTGCACACCAACGCGCTGGACGAGGCGATTGCGCTGCCCACCGACTTCTCGGCCCGGATCGCCCGCAACACCCAGCTGATCCTGCAAGAGGAAACCGGGATCACCCATGTCGTCGATCCGCTGGCCGGGTCCTACTACATCGAATCGCTGACCGCCGAACTCGCCGACAAGGCCTGGGCGATCATCGAGGAGGTCGAGGCGATGGGCGGCATGACCAAGGCCGTCGCCACCGGCCAGCCCAAGCTGCGGATTGAGGAGACCGCAGCCCGCCGCCAGGCGATGATCGACCGCGGCGACGAGGTGATCGTGGGGGTCAACAAGTACCGCAAGGACAAGGAAGACCCGATCGACATCCTCGACATCGACAACATGAAGGTGCGGGCGTCGCAGATCGCCCGGCTCGAGACCATCCGCGCCACCCGCGACCAGGCCGCCTGCGACGCGGCGCTGGCCGAGGTCGAGCGGCGCGCCCGCGAGGGCGGCAACCTGCTGGAAGCCGCGGTCGAGGCGGCCCGCGCGCGGGCCAGCGTGGGCGAGATCAGCATGGCGATGGAGCAGGTCTTCGGTCGCCACCGCGCGGAGGTGAAGACATTGGCAGGGGTCTATGGCGCGGCCTACGAGGGCGACGAAGGCTTCGCCCACATCCAGAAGGACGTTGAGGCCTTCGCCGAGGCCGAGGGCCGTCGGCCCCGCATGATGGTCGTCAAGATGGGCCAGGACGGCCACGACCGCGGCGCCAAGGTCATCGCCACCGCCTTCGCCGACATCGGCTTCGACGTCGACGTGGGCCCGCTGTTCCAGACCCCCGAGGAAGCCGCGCAGGACGCCATCGACAACGACGTCCACATCGTCGGCATCTCGTCGCAGGCGGCCGGTCACAAGACGCTCGCCCCCAAGCTGATCGCGGCGCTGAAGGCGCAGGGGGCCGAGGACATCATCGTGATCTGCGGCGGCGTGATCCCGCAGCAGGACTACGCCTTCCTGCGCGACGCCGGCGTGGCCGCGATCTTCGGCCCCGGCACCAACATCCCCGCCGCGGCGCGCGAGATCATGGAGATCGTGCGCGCCAAACGGGCGGCGTGAGGGGCGCCGCCGTGGGCGCAGGCTTCGACATACTCGTCCACTCGGACTGGGGCGCCCTGCCCGCCGCGCGCTGGTCGGCGGTGGCGGCCCGCGCGGGTGACGGCTGGCGGGTCGTGCTGCTCGAGCCGGCCGGCGACCTCGCGGTGCGGTTGCCGGCGCTGAGCGCCACGGGGCGGGTGCTGGCCGGGTTCGACTTTCCCATCGGGGTGCCGGCCAGCTACGGCGCGCTGACGGGGCTCGACGGGTTCGAGGATCTGCTGGCCCGGATCGGCCGCGGCGCATGGGCCGACTGGGGCCTCGTCTGCCAAGAGGCCGGGCAGATCGCGATCCACCGGCCCTTCTATCCCCAGACCGGCGGCGTGAAGGGCACGGTGAAGAAAGCGCATCTGGAAACCGGCCTCGGCCTCACCCTCGCCGACCTTCGCCGCGGGTGCGAGGCGGGCGGCGGGGAGATCCTCTTCTGGACGCTTGGTCCGAAATCCGTCGGCAAGGCCGCAATCCACGGGCTCGAGTCCACGGTGCAGCCGCTCTGCGCTGAAGGCGCGCGCCTCTGGCCCTTCCACGGAACGCTCGCCGATCTGGCCTCGACCCGGCTGGTGCTGGCCGAGACCTATCCGGCGCTGTCCTATGCCTCGATCTGCGGGACGAAGATGGTCGACAAGGGCAATGCCCTGTCTCTGCGCCGGCTCACGGACAAGGTGATGGAATCCTGCGCCCGGCTCGGGGTCGAGCTGCCCGACCCGGTGGCGGCGCGCATCACCGCCGGCTTCGAGGTGAGCGCAGGCAGCGCCAAGGCCAACAGCGACGAGTTCGACGCCCTGATCGGCCTGCTCGGCATGATCGAGGCGCTCGGACGACCCGAGGTGATCACGCATGAGCCCGGCCCCGATGCGGTGCACTGGGAGGGCTGGATGTTGAACGGCGTGGCCTAGCCCGCTTGCCCCTTCCCCCCACCCCATGCCACCACTCCGCCCATGACCGCGGACGTCAAACAGATCATCTGCATCAAGTGGGGCACCAAGTTCGGCCCCGAATATCCCAACCGCCTGCGGGCGATGATCGCGCGCAACATCACGCCGCCGTTCCGGCTGATCTGCTTCACCGATGACGGCGCCGGGCTGCATCCCGACATCGCGGTGCGGCCCCTGCCCGATTTCGACTATGAGGCCCCGACCAACACCATCGGCAAATGGCCGAAGTCGCGGCTCTGGGGGGACTTGGGCGACATCACCGGGACGGTGCTGTTTCTCGACCTCGATGTGGTGATCGTGGGCTCGCTTGACGATTTCTTCCGCTTCGGCGATCCGGGCGACACCGTGCTGGCGACCAACCCCACGCGGATCAAGCCGTTCGAGACGCTGGGCCAGACCTCGGTCTACCGGATGCGGGTCGGCACCCTCGCCCCGTTGCAGCGGATCTTCGCCGCCGACCCGCAGGGAATCGCGGACGAGTACCGGTTCGAGCAGCGCTTCGTCACCCGCCGCGCGCCGGGCGGGGTGCGGTTCTGGCCCAAGGGCTGGGTCGTGCATTTCCGCAGCGACTGCGTGCCGGGGATGCCGGCGCGCTACTGGCGCGAACCGCGCATCCCCGCGGGCGCGCGGATCGTGATCTTCGCCGGCAGCCTCAACCCCCCCGACGCCATCGCCGGACGGTGGAGCGAGGAGGACACCCCCCGCGCCCCCGCCGACCACCTGCGCGCCGCCTTCGACGGGCGGCGGCGCGAGGGGCTGTCGCGCCACCTGCGCCACTACATCAGGCCAACCGGATGGGTCGAGCGGCTGTGGCGCGAATAGACGGCGATCCCTCGGTCTGGCACCCGCTGCCGCCCGACCTCGCGGCCGAACTCGGCTGGACGGTGGCGAGCTTCGGCCATCTCGAGGACATGCTGAAACGCGCAATCTTCGCGCTCGACCGCGACCGTCTGGCGGGCGGCATCCGCGAGCGCGACTTCCGCGACTGGCTGCGCCGGATGGATCATGTCGCCGCCGATTCGCTCGGCACGCTGATCGAGCGGCTCGAGCGGGTGCTGGGCCGCGGCCCCCACCCCGCGCCGCAGCGCGACCTGATCGCGCAGATGGAGGAGATCAAGGACTGGCGCAACCTGCTCTGCCACGCCGTCTGGCGCCCGGCCGCGGGCGGCTGGCAGCCGGTCTTCGCCAACACCAGGGGCGAGCTTTACGCGGGCACGATCGACACCGCCGACCTCGCCGCGATCCGCGCCATGACGCTCGACGCCGCGCGGCGGGCGGGGCGGCTGATCGAGGGGCTGGACGAGGGCAGCGGGGCGTCGGACTGATGGGGAGGGCCGGGTGATGGGGGGACTGCGCGCGCTCGACCTGCCGCCGGTGTGGCTGGCGCTCTTCGCGCTCGCGGCCTGGGGGCTGGGGCGGCTCGCCCCTTACACCGCGCTCGCCCCGATTGGCTGGGGGCTGGTCGCGCTGGGGGCGGCGCTGATGATCGCCGCCGCCTGGACGATGACCCGGCGCGGGGCGACGCTGCACCCGGGCCGCCCGCCCACGGCGCTCGTCACCCACGGGGTCTATGCCCGCTCGCGCAACCCGATCTATCTCGCCGACGCGATCATCCTTGCCGGGCTCTGCCTCATCTGGCAGCCGCTCGCCGCGCTGGTGCTGGTGCCGGCGTTCGCGGCCGTCATCACCCGCCGCTTCATCCGCCGCGAAGAGGCGTGGCTGGCCGCCCGCGACCCGGACGCCTTCGCCGCCTGGGCGGCACGCACCCGCCGCTGGCTCTGAGCCGCCACGCCTCCGGGCGGGCCGCCTCCCCTGCCCCCGATCCGCGACACGCGGCCCGATTGCCTTCCCCCCCGCGGCCGGGCTAACACCGCCCCGACCCGAAAGCAGAGGCACGCCATGTCCGACACCTCCCCCCCGGCCCCGCTGCGGCTTGGCATCGCCGGGCTCGGCACCGTCGGCATCGGCGTCGTCAAGATCATCCAGGCCCACACGGACCTGCTGTCGGCCCGCGCCGGGCGGCCGGTGGTCATCACCGCCATCTCGGCACGCGACCGGCAGAAGAACCGCGACGCGGACCTGTCGGCCTATGCCTGGGTCGACCAGGCGACCGAGCTGGCCACCCGCGACGACGTGGACGTGGTGGTGGAACTGGTCGGCGGCGAGAACGGCATCGCCAAGGAGACGATCGAGCTGGCGCTCGACAATGGCAAGGACGTGGTGACGGCCAACAAGGCGCTGCTTGCCGTCCACGGCCAGGCGCTGGCCGAGCGGGCCGAGGCGAACGGCCGGCTGATCCGCTTCGAGGCCGCGGTCGCGGGCGGCATCCCGGTGATCAAGACCATCACCGAAAGCCTCGCCGGGAACCGCATCCGCCGGGTGATGGGGGTGATGAACGGCACCTGCAACTATATCCTGACCCGGATGCAGTCCGCCGGCCTGCCCTATGAGACGGTGTTCGAGGAGGCCCGCAGCCTCGGCTATCTCGAGGCCGATCCGACGCTCGACGTGGGCGGCATCGACGCGAGCCACAAGCTCGCCATCCTCGCCACGCTGGCCTTCGGCACCCGCGTCGCCTTTGACGGGGTCGAGATCGAGGGGATCGAGCGGGTCTCGATCGACGACATCAACCGCGCCGCCGACATGGGCTATCGCATCAAGCTGCTGGGCGTCGCGCAGATGACCGGGCGCGGCCTCGAGCAGCGGATGTCGCCCTGCCTCGTCCCCTGCGACAGCCCGCTGGGCCAGCTTGAGGGCGGCACCAACATGGTGGTGATCGAGGGCGACGCCGTGGGCCAGATCGTCCTGCGCGGCGCCGGCGCGGGCGAAGGCCCGACCGCGAGCGCGGTGATGTCCGACATCATCGAGATCGCCCGCGGCGTGCGGATGCCGGTGTTCGGCCAGCCCGCCACCACGCTCGGCTCGCCCCAGCCGGCCCGCACCGCGGTTCCGGCCGCCTATTACCTGCGCCTGACGCTGGCCGACAAGCCGGGGGCGCTGGCCAAGGTGGCGAGCGTGCTGGGGGATGCAGGCATCTCGATCGACCGGATGCGCCAGTATGGCCACCACGCGGGCGAGGCGCCGGTGCTGATCGTCACCCACAAGACCACGCCCGAGGCCATCGACCACGCCATGCAGGTGCTGCCGAAAACCGGCGTCATCACCGGCGACCCGGTCGAGCTGCGCATCGAAGAGGTCTGAGCGGGCCTCAGCGCCCCTCGACCGCCGGCAGCAGGTGGCGCAGCCCCTGCGTCACGTCGGTGCGGACCGCCAGCCGCAGCCCCGGCTCGTCCCCGGCCCTCAGCGCGGCGAGGATGATGCGGTGGTGCCGCGGCGCCTCGTTGCGGCGCATCTTCTGATAGACCGCCCGCATGGTCGGGCCGAGCTGCAGCCAGATCGTCTCGAGCATCGCCAGCATCGCCGGCGCCTGCGCGCGCAGGTAGAGCGTGCGGTGAAAGTCGAGGTTGGCGCGGATATAGCCCACCGCGTCGTGACCCTGCGCCGCCTCGCCGATGGCCGCGTTGATCGCCGCCAGCCGGTCGATCAGGGCAAAATGCGCCCGCGGCAGGGCGCGGGCGGCGAGCTCCGGCTCGATCAGCGCGCGCAGCGCCGCCAGCTCCTCGATCCGCTCGACCGAGAGCTCGGGCGTGGCGACCCGCCCCGAGGCCGAGAGCGACAGCGCCCCTTCGGCGACCAGCCGCCGCACCGCCTCGCGCGCGGGGGTCATGCTGACCCGGCTTTCGGCGGCGATCCCGCGCAGCGTCAGTGGCTTGCCGGGCGGCAGCTCGCCCAGCATGATCCGGGTCCTGAGCGCGCGGTACAGGCGCTCATGCGCGGCGGGCAGGCTGGGCGTGGCGGGGGCTGAGGCCATGATCGTCGGTTGTGATCACAGCCGCGGCGCCTGTCAATCGCCCGCCGCGGGGCCGGCGCGAAACTGCCAGCGATGCAGCCCCGCGCCATTGTGCCGCAGCCAGCGCCGGTGCGTCTCATACTCCGGGCAGAGGCCCCGGACCGCCGCCCAGAACCGCGGCGAGTGGTCCATGTGGGCGAGATGGGCGACCTCGTGTGCGGCGACGTAGTCGAGCACCTCAGGCGGCGCCATCGCCAGACGCCAGCTGTACATGAGCCGCCCATCGGCCGTGCAGCTGCCCCAGCGCGAGCGGGTGTCGCGCAGCACGAGCGCGCGGAAGCCCCGCCCCAGCGCCGCCGCATGGCGGTCGCTCGCGGCGGCGAGCCGCGCCTGCGCCAGCGCCCTGAGGAACCCCGCCGCCGCCGGCCCCGCCGGCCGCGCCGCGG